>NZ_QTQM01000030.1:0-93859 GCF_003854225.1 Burkholderia sp. Bp8986
GCGGTCGCCTGCTGCTCGCGCGACGTCGCCGCGATTTCGGCGACCGACGTCGTCACCTGCAGCGACGACTGCTGCGCGCGCGCGACCAGCTCGGTCAGCTCGTCGGCCATCCGGTTGAAGCCCGTCTCGAGCGTGCCGAATTCATCGCGGCGGCGCAGGTCGAGGCGGCGCGTCAGGTTGCCGGTACGCATCACGTCGTGCACCTCGACGAGCCGCGTCATCGGCACGGTGACGGAACGGTACAGCCCGTAGCCCAGCCCCAGCGCGGACAGCAGCACGATCGCCAGCGCGGTCGCGAGCACGACCTCGGTGTCCTGCACGGATTCGCGGATCAGCTTCGCGGACTGGTCGGCGAACTTGCGGTTCTCCTGCACCAGGATATTCGCGTTGCGCACGACCTCGGCCCATGAAGGCTGCACCTTCGCATAGGCGGCGACGGCCTCTTCGCGCGACACGCGGCTCTTCTGCACCGCGTCGTTCAGCAGCGGCAGGTAGCGGTCGAAGGCGCCTCGAAACGTCGCGAAGCGCTGGCGGTCGTCATCGCGAAACGTCGTGTTCTGGTAGTCGACCGACAACGACTCGACCTCCTTGAGCGCCTCGCCGATCTTCGCGAAATCGCGCTGCACGAGTTCGGGATCGGTGTCGACGAACGTCGCCTGCTGCAGCGCCGTGAACGATTCGTTGACCGCGCCGCGCAGCGACGCCGCGAGATAGACGCCGGGCAGCGAATCGCGTTCGATGCTGACGGCTTCGCTGTTGATCGCGCGCAGGCGCTCGTAGGACACGCCGGCCATCACCAGCATCAGCACGAACAGCACGCCGAAGCTGATCAGGATACGGTTGCCGAGCGTCAGCCGGGCGGCGCCGCTCGTCGTGTGCAGGCTTTCATTGGTCGCGCGGGGCGTCACGGTGGCCATGTTCGTTATGGGCTTTCTAAAATCAGCGTTGAAAAAATCCGCGCCCGCCTGCGCGCCGGACGGCGCGCCACGAGCGCATCGGGGTCTGCGGGCAACGCGGCACCGGCGGGCCGCGCCGCGAAATCATCGCTCCGCTTGTGCCGGCAGCCGAAGCGCGACCATGAAGCCGCGCGCCGTATTGCGCATCAGGATCTGGCCGCGATGCCGCGCGGCCGTCGCGCGGACGAACGCAAGCCCGAGGCCGAAGCCGCCGCGCGCCGCGCCATGCGCGGATTCGAGCCGCACGAACGACTCGGTCGCGGCCGTGCGCTGCTCGGGCGCGATGCCGGAGCCGGCGTCCTCGACGCCGATCAGCCAGGCACCGTCATCGTCGCTCAGCGTGCAATGCACGTCCGTACCGGCCGGGCCGTATTTCAGCGCGTTGTCGATCAGGTTCGCGACCGCGCGCGTGAGCATCATGCGGTCGCCCATCGTCACGCACTCGGTGCCGGGCACGTGGGCAACGACCCGGCTGCCGAATCCGGCCGCCTTCTCCCACAGCTGGTCGACCGCGTCGAGCACGATCTCGTTGAGGCTCAGGACCTCGTGCGCGCGGCGTTCCGACTGCGCGCGGGTCAGGTGGATGAAGCCGTCGGCGAGCGCGAGCGCGCGCCGGGCGTGGCCGGCAATGCGCTCCATGATCGCCGGCATGTCGCCGTGCTCGGTCCGGTAGACCTCGAGCAGCGCGAGAATCGAGGTCTGCGGCGAGCGCATGTCGTGCGACAGGAAATCCAGCGCTTCGTCGCGCTGCCGCGACATCAGGTACGAATTCGAGTGATAGCGGATGCGCGCGGTCAGCTCCATCGCGTCCGGGAGCTTCACGAGATAGTCGTTCGCGCCGGCGATGAATGCCTCGCGCTTGACGATCGGCTCTTCCTTCGCCGACAGCACGATGATCGGCACGCGTGCGGTGTCGGCGTTCGCGCGCCACGCGCGAACGAGGTCGAGGCCGTCGATGTCCGGCATCACGAGATCCTGCAGGATGACCGTCGGCTTCACGTCGCGCGCGACCGCCATCGCCCGGTGTGCGTCGGTGCACACATGCAGGTCGATATCGTGCTCGCTGCGCAGCGCGCGACGGATCACCTCGCCGACGAACGGCTGATCGTCGACGAGCAGAACCGATAGCCCCGATTCGAGACAATCCGGCGCATTTTCACCGCTGGATTCTTTCATAAATACCGTTTCAAACGCCAAATCTCCAATTGATTCTTTCATAGGAGTTGTTTATCCGACTTGGACGCCATCTTAAAACATGGCGGCAGAGAAATCCGCCTGTGTTGCCGAACTGGCCTGTCGGCATTGCCTCGCGGGGATCCGAACGCCGAATTCACCCCGACGACGGTCGCATTACCTCCGCGCGCTTTCTCTCAATAAAGATAACCGGCTGATTCTAAATGAAATTAGAACACAGCATCTATCTCCTTCCGGTTTAGTTTTGCCAAATATGGTGAGAGAGCGGAATTCAGATAAATCAGATCATTTCCTGGCGCGAAAGACGACAACGTTTGCGAAGCCGCCGCCATGAGGTTTGCATGCGCTGCAAGGCCGCCCGTCGAACGTATCGGGACCGGATTTCGATGCGACGGAATGGGGAAGGTAGAGAGGAGAAAAGCGCGCGCCGCCACCGGATCGGCCGCGACGCGGCACGCATCGAACGCCGCCGGCCGGCGCCGGTGGCGCAGCAAGGCGGCCGTGCGCTCACGCCCGGCCGCGCGGCCGATTACCCGCGCGCGTGCTGCGCGGACACTTCCTGCAGGTCGAGATCGCGCTCGACCATGTGCAGCATCTCGTCGTGAATGCGGCCCGTACGATGCAGGCGCAGCAGCTCCGCGCGCCCGGCCTTGATCGCGGCCAGCACGACGTCGTAGTGCGCGACGCGGACCTCCGCCGGATATTCGGGCTCGTTCTTCGCCCGCTCGGTCAGCTCCGCACGATACGTGTATTGCTCCAGCAGGCGCGGATGAATCACGTTGCCGCTGTCGTCGCGCACCAGCGGCTGGATCGCCGCGAGCTGCGCTGCCTCGATATGCGCCCACGTCTGCGGCTCGGTCAGGTGATGCGCGGCGCGCTCTTCGCGTTGCGGCAGGCGCAGCAGCCGGATCAGCGGGCCGATGGTCGTGCCCTGCAGCAGCACGGTGACGAGGATCACCGCGAACGACGCGACCAGGATCACGTCGCGGCCCGGCAGCGCCTCCGGCAACGACAGCGCGATCGCCAGCGTCACGACCCCGCGCATGCCGGCCCAGCTCATGACCGTCGCGGCCTTCCAGTCGGGCGCGCCGCCGCGCCGCACGATCCCGCGCACCGGCCACTTCAGCACCTCGACGGCATAGATCCACACGAAGCGCGATACGATCACGGCCGCCAGCACCGCGAGCACGGCCGGCATCATCGTGGCGAGCACCTGCTCGAAGCCGCCGAGCCGGTGGATCGCGCCGCGCAGCGACAGCCCGATCAGCACGAACACCAGTGCTTCGAGCAGGAACACGATGACCTGCCAGAACGCGGTGCCGCGCGTGCGCACGGCCGCCGAGAACACCTCGTGCTGATGCCAGCCGACGATCATGCCGGTCGTGACCGTCGCGATCACGCCCGACACCTCGGCCATCTCGCCCGCGATGTATGCGATCCAGCCGGCGATCACCGCGACGGTGACTACCAGGTAGTCGTCGTCGAGCAGCTTCAGGAACCACACGACGAGCTTGCCGACCAGGAAGCCGACCACGACGCCGCCGAGCCCGAGTTCCGCGAAACGCACGACCGCGTGCTCGAGGCTGAACGCGCCCGTCAGCGCGGCGGCGACCGCGAAGCGGAACAGCACCAGGCCCGCCGCGTCGTTCAGCAGGCTCTCCCCTTCGAGCAGCACCATCAGACGGCGCGGCAGCGCGACGCGTTCGAGCACCGCCTTCGCGGCCACCGCATCGGGCGGCGACACGATCGCGCCGAGCGCAAAGCACGCGGCCCACGGCAGCGACGGCACGACCCAGTGCACGGCGAAGCCGACCGCAAACGTCGTGAACACCACCGCGCCGATCGCGAGCAGCAGGATGCCGCCCACATTGCGCTTGAACTCTTCCCACACGGTGAAATATGCGCCGTCCATCAGCAGCGGCGGCAGGAACACGAGCAGCACGAGCTCCGGATCGAGGTTGATCGGCGGCAGGCCGGGAATGAACGCGATGCCGATGCCGCCGATCAGCAGCGCGGCCGCCGGCGGCAACCGCAACCGCTTGGCGATGTATTCGAGCGCAACGATCGCGAGGAATGACAACAGAACCAGCTTGAATGCCGAGACGGGGGACATGAATCGACCTCGTGAGGAATGAATGCGCACGCCAGCCGGTGTCGTACCCCGGTTGGCCATTTCGCGCGATTACATCACGATGCGATGCGTGCAGTCGAGCGCGTTCGGCCGGCGCGGCCCGCATTGCCACGACGATGGCGCACGGCGGACATCGCCGCGATCCGTCGGTGTGCGCCGAAACGAAAACGGCACGCGGGCCGGCGCGATGCGCCCCCCCGCGTGCCGTCATGCGGCGCCTCTCGCGCTAGCGGCGGCGCACGACCATCAGGCGCGGCTCGGTCATGTCCTCGATCGCGTAGCGGATCCCTTCGCGGCCGAGCCCCGAATCCTTCACGCCGCCATACGGCATGTTGTCGACGCGGAACGACGGCACGTCGTTGATCACGACGCCGCCCACCTCCAGCTCGTCCCATGCGCGCTGCGCATGTGCGAGCGAATCGGTAAACACGCCCGCCTGCAGGCCGAAGTCGCTGTCGTTGACGCGCGCGAGCGCATCGTCGAAGCGCTCGAACTTCTCGAGGATCGCGACCGGACCGAATGCCTCCTTGCGGTAGAGGTCCTGTTCGCGGCCGACGTTTTCCAGCAGCGTCGCCTCGAACATCGCGCCGTCGACCTTGCCGCCCGCGACGATCTTCGCGCCCGCCGCGACGGCCGCATCCATCCAGCCCGACAGGCGGCGCGATTCGGATTCCGAGATCATCGGGCCGACGAACGTCGACGGATCCTTCGGATCGCCCATCTTCAGCGAACGCGTCTTCGCGACCAGCTTGTCGCGCAGCGCGTCGTACAAGTCCGCATGCACGAGGATCCGCTGCACGCCGATACAGCTCTGGCCAGACTGGTAATACGCGCCGAACGCGAGACGCTCGACCACGTAGTCGAGCTGGTCGAGCTGGTCCGCGTCGACGATCGCCGCCGCGTTGCCGCCGAGCTCCAGCACGACTTTCTTCTTGCCGGCCTTCTCCTTCAGCGCCCAGCCCACGGCGGGCGAGCCCGTAAACGACAGCAGCCTGAAGCGCTCGTCGGTCGTGAACAGGTCCGCGCCGTCGCGATGCGCGGGCAACACCGAGAATGCGCCCTTCGGCAGGTCGGTTTCGGCGAGCACCTCGCCGATGATCAGCGCGCCGATCGGCGTGCGGCTCGCGGGTTTCAGCACGAACGGACAGCCAGCGGCCAGCGCCGGTGCGACCTTGTGCGCGGCGAGGTTCAACGGGAAGTTGAACGGCGAGATGAACGAGCACGGGCCGATCGGCACACGCCGCGTATAGCCGGTGTAGCCTTGCGCGCGGGCCGAGATCTCGAGGTTGATCACTTCGCCGTCGATGCGCACCGACTCCTCGGACGCGACGCGGAACGTATCGATCAGCCGCGTCACTTCGCCCTTCGAATCGTTGATCGGCTTGCCGGCCTCGATGCACAGCGCCTCGGCCAGCTCGTCGAAGCGCTCGCGAAAGCGCGCGACACAGTGGTCGAGCACCGCCTGCCGCCTGTAGGCCGGCAACTCGCGCATCGGCTTCGCGGCGTCGACCGCCGCGCCGATGGCCGCATCGATCGCCTTCGCGTCGGCCAGCGCGACGCGTGTCGCGACCTTGCCGCTGAACTTGTCGGTGACTGCGAGATCGGTGTTCGCGTAGACGGCCTCGTTGGCCAGATAGTACGGATAGGTATCCTTCAGCATGGAACGCTCCTTCCGGTGAACGGCGGATTCAGAGTTGCGCCGACAGGCGCTTGATTTCGCGGTTGAGCACGCGCTCGTTGTCCGAATAGTCGATCGGCACGTCGATCACGTGCACGCCCGGCGTCGCGAAGCAGTCGCGCAGCAGCGGCCCGAGATCGTCGGCCGCTTCGACGCGATGCCCGTGCGCGCCGTAGCTCTGCGCATACGACACGAAATCGGGGTTCTTCAGCGTCATCGCGAAATCGGGGAAGTTCATGTTTTCCTGCTTCCAGCGGATCATCCCGAACGCATCGTCGCGCAGGATCATCACGACGATGTCGAGCTTCAGCCGCACGGCCGTTTCGAGTTCCTGCGAATTCATCATGAAGCCGCCGTCGCCGCAGACGGCGATCACCTTGCGCTGCGGATGCACGATCTTCGTCGCGATCGCCGACGGCAGGCCGGCGCCCATCGACGCGAGCGCGTTGTCGAGCAGCAGCGAGTTCGGTTCGTGCGCGCGCCAGTAGCGCGCGAACCAGATCTTGTACATCCCGTTGTCGAGACAGACGATCCCGTCGACCGGCAGCGCGTTGTACAGGTCGTTCACGATCCGCACCGGGTACATCGGGAAGCGCGGATCGTGCTGGCCCTTCTCGAGGTGCGCGTCGAAATGCGCCTTGATCATCTTGAAGCGCTCGAAATCCCAGTGCGATTGCGGCGTCACCGCTTCCTTCATCTGCCACACCGCGTTCGCGATGTCGCCGACCACTTCGATCTGCGGGAAGTAGACGGGATCGACCTGCGCGCCGAGGAAGTTCACGTGGATCACGGTCTTGTCGTCCGTGCGCATGAAGAACGGCGGTTTCTCGATCACGTCGTGGCCGACGTTGATGATGCAGTCCGCGTGCTCGATCGCGCGGTGCACGAAGTCGCCGTCGGACAGCGTCGCGTTGCCGAGCCACAGCGGATGCGTTTCGTCGATCACGCCCTTGCCCATCTGCGTCGTGAAGAACGGGATGCCCGTCCTGTCGACGAATTCGAGCAGCATCTTGCAGGTCGTCTTGCGGTTGCCGCCCGCGCCGATCATCAGCAGCGGGTGATGCGCGGCCTGAATCGCGTCGACCGCATGCGCGACCGCCTTCTCCTCCGCCACCGGCCGCCGGCTGTAGCTGCGCGGAATCGGCTTGCCGTCGCCCTCCTCGTGCGCGATGTCTTCCGGCAGTTCGAGGTGCGCGGCGCCCGGGCGCTCCTCCTCCGCGCGGCGGAACGCCTCGCGCACCGCCGACGGAATGTTGCCGATCGACACGATCTGCCGCGTGAACTTCGTGAGCGGCTGCATCATGTCGACGACGTCGACGATCTGGAAGTGGCCCTGCTTGCTGGACTTGATCGGCTTCTGCCCGGTGATCATCAGCATCGGCATGCCGCCGAGCTGCGCATACGCGGCGGCCGTCACGAAGTTGGTCGCGCCCGGCCCGAGCGTCGCGAGACACACGCCGGTGCGGCCCGTCAGGCGGCCGTAGGTGGCGGCCATGAACCCGGCCGCCTGCTCGTGCCGGGTCAGCACGAGCTTGATCTTCGAGCGCCGCAGCGATTCGAGCAGATCGAGGTTTTCCTCGCCGGGAATGCCGAACACGTACTCGACGCCTTCGGCTTCCAGCGCCTTCACGAACAGATCCGATGCTTTCATGGGGGACTCTCGGTTGATGCCGCCTGCCCGGCTTACGGGCGCGCGACGTTCAGAACGCGCGCCGGCCTACGGCACGCGGACGCTTTACCTACTGGACACTGACCACGGCACTGCCCGCCGTGCAACGCACGGCGGCGCCTCCCTGTGCAGGAGGACAAACGGATTCACCCGCGCGCGGCAAGCACGCGCGGGCGGCAAGGACGTTTTTGATTGTAGACGGATTCGCGGAATTCCGACTTCGGCCGAATGGCCGGGTCCGGCCGCGCGAAAGGGTCGGCCTGACGGCCAATTCGACCTCAAGCGGCGCGCGCGGCCCTATCGTCGGGGGCAAGCCGATTTCATTCATCGAACCTGTGAACCATGGTTTACATACCGAGATCCATGCCCTACAGTGCCCCTACGTTCAGTATCCGGACCACCGATGTCTTCGACGCGTGGTTTGCCGGCCTGCAGGATCGCGTCGCCAGGCGGCGCATCCAGGCCCGCATCGACCGCCTGTCGATGGGCACTCCGGGCGACTGGAAATCCGCCGGCTCGCCCGTCGTCGAAATGCGTATCGACCACGGCCCCGGTTATCGCGTCTACTACGTCAGGCGCGAAACGATATGGGTGATCCTGCTCTGCGGCGGCGACAAGTCGACGCAACAGGCGGACATCCGCGCCGCCCACGCGATGCTCGAGCGGCTCGATCTGGAGTAACCGATGGACAAGATCAAGACCCGGCCGTGGGATTCGGCCGAACACCTGAAGACCGACGACGACATGGCCGACTACTTCGAGGCCTGTCTGCAGGAAGCCGGCGACGACCCGGCCTTCATCGCGCATGCGCTCGGCGTGATCGCCCGCGCGCGCGGCATGTCGCAGGTCGCGCGCGACGCGGGCCTGTCGCGCGAAGGGCTGTACAAGGCGCTGTCGCACGACGGCAATCCGAGCTTCGGCACGATCCTGAAGGTGATCAAGGCGCTCGGCCTGCAACTGCACGGCGCGAAAGCGCACGCGTGATGCGGCGGCACACGATGCCGCGCCACATGCTCGACGCTCGGGGCCGCATCAATGCAGCCACTCCGCGGCCCAGCGCGGCACCAGCGACACCAGATACAGCCCGAGCCCGATCAGCCCGCCGACCAGCGTGCCGTTGATGCGGATGTACTGCAGGTCCTTGCCGATGTTCAGCTCGATCTGCCGCGACATCTCGCGCGCATCCCAGTTGCGCACCGTGTCGCGGATATGACGCATCAGGAAATCCGCGAAATCCGGCGCCATCTCGTGCACGGCCTTCTCGATGTGCTCGTTCAGCGACGCGCGCAGCGCCGGGCTCTCCGCGAGCCGCGCGCCGAGCCAGCCGCCGAGCGTCGCGGCCTGCCGGTGCAGCGTCGAATCGGGCCGTGCGAGATCGGCCTTCAGCCATGCGCGCAACTGGTTCCACAGATCGCGCACGTAGTCGTTGAACGCGTCACCATCGCGGATGTAGCGCTTGATCTCGTCGCCCTTCGCGATGAACGCCGGGTCGTGCTTCAGCCGCTCGGTCAGCCGCACGACCGTGCGGTCGAAGCGCTGCCGCAGCTCGTGTTCGGGATCGGCCGCCACGCCCTCGAGCACGCGGCTCACCGCGCTCGCCAGCATGCGCGCGCCGTTCTCGCCGAACCACTGCGTCGGCATGATCTTCTCGATCTTCGGGTATTGCGTCTTCAGCCATTCGACGATGAAGCCCGCGATCACCTCGCGGTTCTCCTCCTTGTCGAGCACGTCGACCACCTGTTCGATCGCATCGTCGAGCAGCGCCTGGTGGCGGCCGTCCTTCGTCAGCGTGTCGAGGATCGCGCCGGCCGATTGCGACAGGTCGATCCGGTCGATCACCGCGCGGAACGCGTCGTGGACGAACGACTGGATCCGCGCGTCGTCGGTCATGTCGAGCGCGAAGCTCATCAGCTTCGTCACGTAGCCGCCGAGCGCGTCGGTGTTCGCGGGCTCGCCGAGCCATGCGCCGAGCTTCTGCGCGGGATCGTGCTGGCGGATCTGCGCGGCGAGCGCGTCGGGGCCGAGGAATTTCTCGCGCACGAACACCGCGAGGTTGTCGGCGATCTTGTCCTTGTTCTTCGGGATGATTTCGGTGTGGCGCGACACGAACGGAATCGGCACGCGGCGGAACAGCGCGACGACCGCGAACCAGTCGGCGAGCGCGCCGACCATCGCAGCCTCGGCCACCGCCTTGAAGCCGTCGACCCACGGGCCGCGCGGCAGCAGGATCGTCGTGACGAATACCGCGACGGCGGCCAGCAGCAGCCATAGCGCGCGGCGCTTGCTGCGTTTCAGTTCGAGGGCTTTGTCTGTCGTCATGGGCGACCGGTGAAACGGCAATGCCGCTAATATGCACCGATCGCCGGCCCGCGACAAACCCGAGCGCATTGCGCGCGCCGGGAATGTTGTCCCGAACGGGTTTCCTCCTGCGTTTGAGCGATCCGACGCGAACACGGCCGCCCCGGCCGCATTCGCGCGTTGCCTCAGAGAAACGTCTTCAGGTTCACCGCCGGATCGGCAAGCTTCGCCGGATCGGGCACGGCCCCCGCCGCAATCAACCGCCGCGACGCGCCGATGTCGCGCCCCAGGTTCGCCGCGGCCACCGCGACGATCTTCCCGTCGTCGCCCAGCCCGAACACCGTGAACGGCCCGCTCGCGGGATCGCCGCGCACGACGGTCGTCCGTTCGCTGCCGAACAGCCCGAGCATCTGCAGGTTGCAGTCGTACTGATCGGACCACAGCCACGGCAGCTCGGCATAGGTTTCGTCCGCGCCGAGCAGGTTCGCGGCCGCGACGGCCGGCTGGTTTTCCGCGACCTGCCACGACTCGATCCGTACGTGACGCCCGAGCAGCGGATTGAAGTGCATCGTCACCTCGCCGGCGGCGAAGATCGCGCGATCGGCCGTCCGGCATCCCGCATCGACACGGATCCCGTTGTCGACCTCGAGGCCGGCCGCCTGCGCGAGCTCGACATTGGGCACGACGCCGATCCCGACTACCACGATATCGGCCGGCACGTCGCCGCGATCGGTCTCGACGATCGCGCCGCCGCCCGGTGCGCGGCGAATCGCGCGCGGCAGCGTCGCCATCTGGAAGAGCACGCCGCGCGCGTCATGCAGTTGCCGCGCATACGCGCCGACGACTTCCGGCAACGCACGCTGCAGCAGGCGCGCAGCCGGGTCGATCACCGTCACGTCGCAACCGAGCTGGCGCGCCGCGGCCGCCACTTCGAGGCCGATGAAGCCGCCGCCGAGCACCGCCACGCGACGCCCCGGCGCGAGCTGCGCGCGCAACGCACGCGCGTCGGCCACGGTGCGCACGTAATGCGGGACGACGCCTTCGTCGACCGGCCCGCCGAACGCACGCACGCGCGAACCGGTCGCGAGCACGAGCCGCGTGTACGGCACCGTCGCATCGTTATCGAGCCGCACACGCTGCGCGGCGCGGTCGATCGCGTCGACGCGCGAGCCGAGCCGCAACTCGATGCGCTGCGCGTCGTACCACGCGGCGTCGCGGATGAACGCGCGCTGCTCGCCGCCGTCCGACAGCAGCGCGTCCTTCGACAGCGCGGGCCGGTCGTACGGCAGCTCGCGCTCCGCGCCGATCATCACGATGCGTGCGTCGGCGTCGCGCGCGCGCAGCGCCTCGGCCGTGCGCCGCGCCGCGTGGCCGGCGCCGACGATCACGAACGGGTCAGCCGACATTGACTTCCACCTGCCCGTCGACGATCCGGATCGGATAGGTCCGCACCGGCTCGGTGATCGGCGCGCATTTCGGCGCACCCGTGCGAATGTCGATCAGCCCCTGGTGCAGCGGGCATTCGACGCAGCCGTCTTCCACATAGCCTTCGGACAAGCGCGCGTGACCATGCGAACAGAGGTCATGCATCGCGAACAGTTCGTCGCCGATCCGGAACACCGCGATCGGCTTCTGGCCGGCGACGCGTGCCGCCGGTTCGTCTTCGGAGAATTCGTCGAATGTGCCCAGCGGGTGCCATTCGGCGAGGGTTGCTTCGGTCATGTCGTTTCCTTGGCTGTCGGATCGGTCAGATCGGGGTGGCGAGCAGCGTCTGCACGCGCGACGTGTCGTAGATCACGCGCTTGGTCTTGTAGCGCAGCCCGTCGGGCGTGCGCACGACCGTGTCGTAATACTTGCCGGCCTGGTACACGTTCGATTCGCCGTTGCTGCGCGTCTGAACGACCACGTAGTTGCTCTCGGTGTCGATCTCGCCGTCGCGTTCGGCGACGATCGTGAGGCCCGACGTCATGTGCCGGTACGTGTGCTCTTCGAAGATGTTCGCGTGCCGCAGCGACACCACGCGGTCGCGCAGCATCCGTTGGTTCGTGCAGTGGACGATCCCGACCGGCAGCCCGAGATCGGCGTTCTCCTTCGGCACGATCTCGTACGTGCAGTCCTCGGTGAACATCTCCGGCCAGCGTTCGAGCCGGTCGTTGTCGAGGTGGCCGATGTAGCGGTTCTGGAGCATGTAAATCTCGAACCACGTCTTCATGTCTTCCGTCAGGTTTTCCATCGTTCCGCGCTCCCGCTTCAATAGCCCATCAGCTTCTGATAACCGACCCAGAACTTGCGGATCAGGCTTTCGGTGATCACCGTGTCCTGCTGGTCAGGGTTGCCGCGCGACATCTCGATCACCGACGTCGCATCGGCGTCGCGCACCGTGCCACGCTGCACGAGTTCGGTCGCCTCCGTGTCCTCCATCGAGATGTAGCCGGCCGGCCCGACGAGGTTCGCCTGCTTGATGCGCAGCGCGCGCAGCTCGGGCGTGTCGTCCGCATAGCCGAAGAAGTGGAAGATCAGCTCGAAGTTGTCCGGCCCCTTCGGCAGGATCTGGCGCGCGACCAGCGTGTTGTGGATCTGCTGGATCACGAGCTGCGGGAAGATCGGCTGGATGTGGTTCGTGCAGTCCTCGTCGTATTCCGACACGAGATCGAGAATCGACTCGTCTTCGAGATGGAAACCCTCGTCGAACGAGCGGATGTTCTGCTGCTTGTATGCTGCCGACGTGTCGTCGCCCGTCTTCGTCACCGTGATGATGCTGTGCAGCCCGTGGTTCGCATCGGGAATCGAGCGCGCCTTCATCCCGACGCGGAAGATGTTGAAGGTCGTATGGAACAGGTGCAGCATGCTCGCGTGATACGGATCCTTCACGTTCTCCATGTACAGCTTCCAGTTCGACTTCGAATACTGGCGCGTGCAGCCGAGATACTCGATCGGCTTGTGGAAGATCCGGTCGATCCACGGACGCATCTGCTCGCCCAGGTATTCGGGCAGCGGCGCCACGTCATCGCTGAAGGTCGCGAACACGAGCCCGCGATAGCTGTCGACGCGCAGCTTGCGCAGCCCGTGCTGCTTCGGGTCGAAGTCGGCCGGCATCCCGGTCATCCCCTTCTGGCCGCGCCGGAACGGCACGCCGAGCAGGTTGCCCTGGTTGTCGAAGCTCCACTGGTGATACACGCACGTGTGCGAGCTCGCGTTGCCGCGCGACTTGCGGCAGACCTGCGCGCCGCGGTGCGCGCAGCGGTTCACCCACGCGGACAGCGTGCCGTCCTCGGTGCGCGTGACGACGACCGGCGTGTCGCCGACGAACGTGCTCTTGAAGTCGCCGGCGTTCGGGATTTCCGCTTCCAGCGCGACGAAATTCCAGGTCGGCCCGCGGAAGATGCGTTCCTGCTCGCGATCGTAGACCGCGCGCGAGCTGAACACCTTGTACGGCACGCGCGAACCGTCTTCGTGCGGAAAGCGCACATCGGACGCGTCGTCACGCGTGGCGAATACGACGGGCGATTCTGTCTGCTCCATGTCGGACTCCTTGTGGTTCCGTTTCGTTGATTCCATGGAGCCGATTTTTGAAAAGCTAATATTCGGCGTCTATCCGGAAAGTGTGATTGCGGCGGCGCAATATCCACTTTCGGCGGATTTCTGCGCTAGCATGGCGACACACGCGACCCGGCGCACGATCGCGACCCATTCGTCGGATCGAAGCGCGCGTCCACACCAAGGCCGATGCCCATGTCCCCAACGTCGTTCGAGCCGCTTGCGCTGCGCGCGCACCGGCTGTTCGAATCCCGCGATCTCGACGAGACGCGCGAGCGGATCTCGCGCGTGATGCAGCCGCACGCGCTGCTGCCGAGCGGGCGCGTGCAAGGCGCATCGCATATGGATTTCGTCCGGCTCGGCGGCCTCGGGATCGGCACCATCGCGTTCGGCGACGCGATGCGCGTGCAGGTCGACGCCGTCGACGGCTATTACCTGCTGATGTTCTGCCTGTCCGGGCAGGCGGAAGTCCACGCGATGGGGCGCCGGCTCGGCGTCGACGGGCAGACGGGCGTGCTGTGCGCGCCCGGCGAGCGCTTCGACGCGGTGCTCTCCGCCGACTGCGAGCAGTTCGTGCTGCGCATCGATGCCGCGACCGTCGGCTCGCTGACCGGCGATCCGCGCGCGATGCTCGACCCCGTGCTGCACATCAGCGATGCCGCGCTCGCCGCGTGGCGCCAGCAGCTGATGCTCGTCGCCCGCTCGCCCGAGCTGCTCGAACGTGCGAATGCCAACCCGCGCGTCGCGTCGCAGCTCGAGCACCTGCTGATCGATCTGCTGATCGAAGGCCACCCGCCGTCGGTACCGAGCGCGCGCCTCGATCCCGCGCCGGGGTTCGTGCGGCGCGCGCAGGAGTTCGTGAACGCGCACTACGCGCAACCGCTGCAGCTCGCCGATATCGTCCAGGCCGCCAACGTGCCGGAGCGGACGCTGCGCGACGCCTTCCTGCAGTTCCGCGGGATGAGCCCGATGCAATACCTGCGCGCGACGCGGCTCGAGCATGCGCGGGAGTTGCTGCGCGGGTCGGCGTCCAAGCGACGGATCGCCGATATCGCGCTCGATTGCGGGTTCACGCACCTCGGGCGGTTCGCGATCGCGTACCGGGAGAAATTCGGCGAATCGCCGTCGGAGACGCTCGACGGGATGCGGTAGGCGGGTGCCGGGCTTGTCGGGCTCGGCTGCCTTGCTGCCTTGCTGCCTTAGCGCCTTACCGGCCTGATCGGCTCGCTGCGCGCCTGCATCTACGGCAAATGACATCGCATCGCGATGCCCTCTCCGCATTTGGCGTAGCGTGGTGAAATTGACCGTTAGTTGCAATTGATACGGAAACGGCCGGCCCTACGCCGCCGGCGCGATCATCGCCCGCGCGATCGCGCAGAACGCGGTCGTCGCGGCGCTTTCGCCGTGCAGCCGGCGGCTCATGATGATCGGCGACGTCGCCGTGGGTTCCGGCAGCCGCCGGTAGACGACGCCCTTCACGCGCACGCCTTCCACGCTTTCCGGCACCAGCGACACGCCCACCTGCGCGGCGACGAGCCCAAGCGCCGTCTGCAGTTCGCGCACCTCGTGCACGGCCGCGGGCACGAGCGCGCCGTCGCGCAGCGCGGACAACTGCTGGTCCGCGAAGCTCGGCCGCGGCGTGCTCGGATAGACGATCAGCGTCTCGTTCGCGATGTCCGCGAGCGTCAGCGGCCGGTCCGGATCGGCGAGCGGATGGCCGACCGGCAGCGCCGCGATCAGCTTTTCCTCGATCAGCGCCTCGCGCACGAGCTGGTCGTCGTCGAAGCGCAGGCGGCCGAACCCGACGTCGATCCGCCCGCCCTTCAGCGCGCCGAGTTGCTCGAGCGTGAACATTTCGATCAACGACAGCTCGACGTCCGGCTGCGCCTCGCGAAACGCGCGGATCACGTCCGGCAGCGCGCCATAGAGCGTCGACGGCACGAAGCCGATCACGATCCGCTCCGACAACTGCGCGAGCCGCCGCGTCAGCGGGCCGAGCTCGTCGGCCTGTTCGACGACCCGCGTCGCCTGCGCATAGAACACGCGGCCCGCGTCGGTCAGTTTCAGCGGCCGCGCGCCGCGCTCGAACAGCGGCAGCCCGACCTCGTCCTCGATCGCCTGGAGCTGGCGGCTCAGCGGCGGCTGCGTCATGTGCAGCCGCTCCGCGGCCCGCGTGATGTTCATCTCCTCCGCGACGGCGATGAAGTACCGGAGCTGGCGCAATTCCATTTCATGCCTCAAAGGTATGGAAGTAGTCGGAAAGAGTGTTGGACGACGCCGGGCGGGAATTCCTACCATGTGCACCAACAGGAGGAATCGCATGATAGCAACTGCCGCCACCATCGAACGCATCGAGACGCTGCTCGTCGACGTGCCGACGATTCGGCCCCACAAACTGTCGGTCGCCACGATGAATTGCCAGACCCTCGTACTGGTCCGCGTTCGATGCACGGACGGTATCGAAGGCGTCGGCGAGGCGACCACGATCGGCGGGCTCGCGTATGGCGAGGAGAGCCCCGAGAGCATCAAGGTCAACATCGACACCTACTTCGCGCCGCTGCTGCAAGGCATGGACGCGACATGTCCGGGCGCTGCGATGGCGCGTGCGCGCAAGCTGTTCCAGGGCAACCGGTTCGCGAAGTGCGCGCTCGAAACCGCGCTGTTCGATGCGCAGGCGCGCCGCCTCGGCGTGCCGCTGTCCGAGTTGTTCGGCGGCCGCACGACCGACGCGGTCGACGTCGCGTGGACGCTCGCGAGCGGCGACACGCAGCGCGACATCGCGGAAGCCGAGGCGATGCTCGACGCACGCCGCCATCGCGCATTCAAGCTGAAGATCGGCTCGAACGCGGTCGACGACGACGTCGCGCACGTGATCGCGATCAAGCGCGCGCTCGGCGAGCGCGGCGACGTGCGTGTCGACGTGAACCAGGCCTGGACCGAAACCGACGCGATCCGCGCCGGCGCACGACTCGCGGACGCCGGCGTGAGCCTCGTCGAGCAGCCGATCGCCGCAACCAATCGCGCGGGGCTGAAACGCCTCACGCAGCTCGCGCACATTCCGATCATGGCCGACGAGGCGCTGCACGGCCCCGTCGATGCGTTCGCGCTCGCACAGGACCGCGCGGCCGACGTGTTCGCGGTGAAGATCGCGCAGTCGGGCGGCCTGCTCGGCGCGGCGAGCGTCGCATCGATCGCGTCGGCGGCCGGCATCGACCTGTACGGCGGCACGATGCTCGAAGGCGCGGCCGGCACGATGGCGTCCGCGCAACTGTTCAGCACGTTCGGCTCGCTGAAATGGGGCACCGAGCTGTTCGGCCCGCTGCTGCTCACCGAGGAAATCCTCGTCGAGCCGCTGCGCTACCAGGATTTCAAGCTGCACCTGCCGGCGACACCCGGCCTCGGCATCACCTTCGACTGGGCCCGCATCGAACGGATGCGACGCGACGCCCGCTGATCCCGCACGACACGACAACCGAAACCGGAGACACAGATGAACAAGCAAGCCATCGACGCCCTGCTGAAAACCTTCGACGACGCCGCGGAAAAGCCCGGCAATCCGCGCGTGCGCGCGATCGTCAACCGGATCGTGAAGGACCTCTGCTACACGATCGAGGATTTCGACGTGCAGCCGAGCGAGTTCTGGACCGCGCTCAACTACCTGAACGAAGCCGGCCGTGAATTCGGGCTGATCGCCGCGGGCCTCGGCCTCGAGCGCTTCCTCGACGTGCGGATGGACGAGGCCGAGGAGAAGGCCGGCTTCCACGGCGGCACGCCGCGTACGATCGAAGGGCCGCTGTATGTCGCGGGCGCACCGGAATCGGTCGGCCATGCGCGTCTCGACGACGGCACCGATCCGGGCCAGACGCTGATCATGCGCGGCCAGGTGCTCGGCCAGGACGGCACGCCGCTCGCGAATGCGCTCGTCGAGGTATGGCACGCGAACCATCTGGGCAACTACTCGTACTTCGATCAGTCGCAGCCGGCGTTCAACCTGCGCCGCTCGATCCGCACCGACGCCGAGGGCCGCTACAGCTTCCGCAGCGTGCTGCCGGTCGGCTACAGCGTGCCGCCGGGCAGCAAGACCGAGCAACTGCTCGACCAGCTCGGCCGCCACGGCCATCGTCCGGCGCACATCCACTTCTTCGTTTCCGCGGACGGATATCGTAAGCTGACGACGCAGATCAACATCGAAGGCGATCCGCATATCTGGGACGACTTCGCATTCGCGACCCGCGAAGGGCTGATCCCGAAGATCAGGCAGGCCGAGGGTGCGGAAGGCAAACCGTATGGCGTCGACGGGCAGTTCGCGCTGATTGACTTCGATTTCTCGCTGCTCAAGGACAAGCAGGACGTGCCGGCGAGCGAAGTCGAACGGGTGCGGGCGCAGGCCTGAGCGGCCGTCCCGTTCGCCGAATCGACAACAAGGAGCGCAGGATGCTGTTTCATGTGGAAATGACCGTCCGCCTGCCGGCGGACATGGATCCGGTCAAAGCGGCCACGCTGAAGGCCGAAGAGAAGGCGATGTGCCAGCGGCTGATGAACGAAGGCGTCTGGCGGCATCTGTGGCGGATCGCGGGGAAGTATGCGAACGTCAGTATTTTCGACGTCGAAAGCGTGCAGCAGCTGCACGACCTGTTGAGTCAGCTGCCGTTGTTTCCGTATATGGAGATGGAAGTGCGGGCGCTGTGCCGGCATCCTTCTTCGGTGCGGGAAGATGATCGGTAAGAAGTGAATGTGAAGCGCGGCGTTATCGAACGGCCGCGCGAAGCACGGCCCCGGGCGGCCGGCGATTTTCTCGCCGGTCGCCCGTGACGTTTTGCACAGCCGCCGGGTTCAGGTGGCGCCCCGCGTCACGACGATACAGTGACGATCACCGCTCGCTCGCCAGATGCGCCGCGAACCCGACCGTCCCCGGCGCGATTTCCGCCTTCAGCGTCAGCGCCGGAATGTCGTAGTCGCCCGCGTTCTGTCGCCGGAACGGAATCGGCTGCGCGGTCCACAGTTCGTCGAGACGCTTGCCGAGCGCCGCACGCGTTGCGTCGAAGCGCTCATCGTTCATCTTTCCCGTCCGGTAAATCACGAACGGCGGCAGCACGTCGAACCCCGGGTAGTACAGAATCCCGTGCTGGATCGGGAACAGCACGTCGTCGATCGGCCCGTTGATGCCGCGCGCGCTGTAATGCGACTCCCAGCCGCCCGTCGTGACGATCACCATCGCCCGTTTGCCCGCCAGCGAACCTTCGCCGTAACGGTCGCCCCAGTGCAGGTCGGAATGCTCGCCGACGCCGTATGCGAAACCATACGCATACACACGCTCGACCCAGCCCTTCATGATCGCCGGCATCGAGAACCACCACAGCGGGAACTGCAGGATCACCGCATCGGCCCACTTCAGCTTGTCCTGCTCGCGCGCGATGTCGTCACGCTGCGTGTCCGTCTCGAACGCATGCTTCGAATCGAGCGCAGGATCGAAACGCGCGTCGGGTGCACGGACGGTCACGTCGTCCGCGTCGAACGCGGCCTTCCAGTTCATCGCATACAGGTCCGTCACCTGCACGCTATGACCCGCCGCTTCGAGATGCTCGACGGCAAAGTCGCGCAGCGCGCCGTTCAGCGAACGCGGCTCCGGATGGGCATAAACGATCAGCACATTCATGTTCGTCACTCCGTTGATTGAATGACTGCAGGATGCCGTCGCCGAAGGTATATTGGAAATGAATTCCCGATATTCCAGGTATAGCCGTGAACAATCTCAGACGACTGGATCTGAACCTGCTGGTCACGCTCGACGTGCTGCTTGCCGAGCACAACGTCACGCGGGCGGCCGAGAAACTGAACATGTCGCAGCCGTCGGTCAGCGTGCAACTGCAGAAACTGCGCGACCTGTTCGGTGATCCGCTGTTGCTGCCGGGGCCGCGCGGAATGCGGCCGACCGCGCGGGCGGAAACGCTGAGCGAGCCGCTGCGAGATGCGCTCGAAGCAGTCGAACGCGCGGTGCTGACGGCCACGCCGTTCGATCCGGCAACCGCGACGAACACGTGGCGCGTGGCCGCAACCGACTATGGCGAATCGACGATCGTGCTGCCCGCGCTGAACAGGCTGCGCTCGGCCGCCCCCGCGACGCGCCTCGCCGTCGTCGAACTCGTGCCGCCGCGCATCGAGCAGGACGCCGAGCGAAACGGTATCGACCTGGCCTTCCATACGACCGAAGGTTCGCCGGAAGGGATGCGGCGCCTGCCGCTGTTCGTCGAGCGTTACGTGCTGGTCGGCCGCGCCGGTCATCCGAAACTGAAGCGCCGCCCGACGCTCGCGCAGTTCGGCGCGCTGGAACATGTGATCGTGTCGCCCGACGGCGGCGGCTTCTTCGGCGTGACGGACGAAGCGCTCGCCAAAGCCGGCGCCACGCGGCGCGTGGTGCTGTCGGTGCCGCATTTCCTGTTCGTGATGACGGCCGTCGCCACAACCGACCTCGTGGCGATGCTGCCCGAGCGGCTGGTGCGCAACACGCCCGCATTGCGCGTCGTGGAGGCGCCGGTCGACGTGCCCGGCTATGAAATGTCGATGCTGTGGCACGAGCGCGTGCACCGCGATCCGGCGCATCGATGGTTGCGGGAGACGATCGCCGCGTCGGTGTAGATCGCCAGACGAGCGGTCGGCGCAGCGAGGCCACCGCGAGGTTCCGAGACACAACGTGCGCAGCGCGATGCAGCGAAGAGCACGGAGCAGAAACGCGCTTCTTGCCAATGCGGCTTCATGCGTCGGCCGCCCTCGCCGGTCGCCCTTGCCGGTCGCCCGAATCCGCTCACCCGAATCCCGGTCGCCGCACGAACACATTCATTCAGTACTTGAAACCGCCTCGAACACTGTATATATTTACAGTGCTTTTGTACCATTTGACCCGAATTCCGTCACCCATGACGGACGGACTTTTGTGAGGCGACCATGTTCCAGTCATCCGCATTCGATCCCGAGCAACCCGGCTTCAACCCCGTCCACTTCGAGCGTGCCGCGCGGCAAGCGGTCGTCGATCTCCAGCGTGTCGTCGGCGGCCCTGCGCAGCGGGCGCTCGGCTTGCGGCGCCGCAGCCATCCGGCCGCCGTCCGCACGATGAGCTGGCAGGCGCTGCTGAATGTCGAGGAGCTGGCGTTCTCGAACACCGGCTTCCTGAACCGCAACGATCCGATGGTCGTCGACGCCTTCATCCGGCTGCGCGACAGCCGGATGGTCGCCGCGGACGTCGAGGAAGCCGTCGACTGGAAGCGCGACGACGACGATCTGCCCGCCGTCTATCTGATCGTCAAGGCGATGCTGGAAGCGGAAGAGCGCGAGACACAACGCGTCGAGATGGAGTGACGGCGGCGCCTCGCGCGCTGTACCGTTACAGCCGCGCCGCGAGCCGCGCGCCCTGATCGATCGCACGCTTCGCATCGAGCTCGGCCGCCAGTTCCGCGCCGCCGATCAGATGCACGGAGCGTCCGGCCGCCTGCAGCGGCGCGAACAGCGCGCGCTGCGGCTCCTGCCCCGTGCACAGCACGATCGTGTCGGCTTCGATCAGTTCGTGATCGGTGCGCTGCTCGCCGTACGACACGTGCAGCCCGCGCGCATCGATCAGTTCGTAGTTCACGCCGCCGATCATCTTCACCTGCTTCATCTTCAGCGTCGCGCGGTGAATCCAGCCGGTCGTCTTGCCGAGCCCCTTGCCGAGCGGCGCGGCCTTGCGCTGCAGCAGCGTCACTTCGCGAGCGGGCGCCGCGACCTGCGCGCGCGTCACGCCGCCGCGCGTCGCGGCCGGATCGGTCACGCCCCACTCCGCCTTCCACTCTTCCAGATCGAGCGTCGGCGACTCGCCGTCCTGCACCAGATACTCGGCGACATCAAAGCCGATGCCGCCCGCGCCGACCACCGCGACACGCCGGCCGACCGGCTGCCTGCCGGCGAGCACGTCGATATAGCTGAGCACGTTCGGCCCGTCCTGGCCGGGAATCTTCGGGTCGCGCGGCGCCACGCCGGTCGCGAGCACGATCTCGTCGTAGCCGCCCGCGATCAGTTCGCTCGCATCGACGCGGCGATTCAGGTGCAGATTCACGCCGGTCAGCTCGACCTGACGGCCGAAGTAACGCAGCGCTTCGTCGAACTCCTCCTTGCCCGGAATCCGCTTCGCCATGTTGAACTGGCCGCCAATCTCCGGCGCCGCGTCGAACAGGTCGACGTGGTGGCCGCGCTGCGCGAGCACGGTCGAGCATGCAAGCCCGGCCGGCCCGGCGCCGACCACCGCAATGCGCTTCGGCTGCTGCACGCGCGTATAGATCAGCTCGGTCTCGTGGCAGGCGCGCGGGTTCAGCAGGCACGACGCGATCTTGTTCCTGAACGCGTGGTCGAGACACGCCTGGTTGCAGCCGATGCAGGTGTTGATCTCGTCGGCGCGGCCCTGCGCGGCCTTGACGACGAACTCGGCATCCGCGAGCAGCGGGCGCGCCATCGACACCATGTCCGCGCAGCCGTCCGCAAGGATCTGCTCGGCCACTTCCGGCCGGTTGATCCGGTTGGTCGTCACGAGCGGAATGCCGACCTCGCCCTTCATCTTCTTCGTCACCCACGCGAACGCGCCGCGCGGCACCGACGTCGCGATCGTCGGCACGCGTGCCTCGTGCCAGCCGATCCCGGTGTTGATGATGGTCGCGCCCGCGCGCTCGACGGCCTTCGCAAGCTGCACGGTCTCGCTCCAGTCGCTGCCGTCGGGAATCAGGTCGAGCATCGACAGCCGGTAGATCAGGATGAAGTCGCGCCCGACCGCTTCGCGCGTGCGCTCGATGATCTCGATCGGCAGGCGGATCCGGTTCTCGTACGAACCGCCCCACTGATCGGTGCGCTTGTTCGTATGCATCGAGATGAACTGGTTGATCAGGTAGCCCTCGGAGCCCATGATCTCGACGCCGTCGTAACCGGCCTCGCGCGCGAGCTGCGCACAGCGGACGAATGCACGAATCTGCCGCTCCACGCCGCTTGCGCTGAGTTCGCGCGGCGCGAACGGCGAAATCGGCGACTTGATCTTCGACGGCGCAACCGCGAACGGGTGGTAGCCGTAGCGGCCGGTATGCAGGATCTGCAGCGCGATCTTGCCGTCGTCCGCATGCACGGCGTCGGTGATCACGCGATGGCGCCGCGCGCCGGCCGACGTCATCAGCGTGCCGCCGAACGGCTTGGTCCAGCCGGCCACGTTCGGCGCGAAGCCGCCGGTCACGATCAGGCCGACGCCGCCGCGCGCGCGTTCGGCGAAATAGTCGGCGAGCCGCGGCAGCGTCTTGCGGCTGTCCTCGAGGCCCGTGTGCATCGACCCCATCAGCACGCGATTCTTCAGCGTGGTGAAGCCGAGGTCGAGCGGCGCGAGCAGATGGGGAAAGGAGGTCGTCATGATGATCCTGCCGGTAAGCGATGCGTGTCATCGTAGGCCGCGCGCCGCCTTGAACGTGAGGGGGCAAACAGCCATAATGCTTGTCATTTCCGGCCAAATCGACATGACCTCCCCATCGCGCAAGGACCGCCTCGGGCTACGCCGGCCGACGATTCCGGTCGCCTATACGCGCCTGCTGCTGCAGGCGCTGGCCGCACGCGGCGTCGACCTGGCCGCCGTGCGCGCGGGCACCGGGCTGCGCGATGCGGTGTTGGCCGAACCGGACGCGCGCGTCGCGCCGTCGCAATGGGGCCGGCTCGTGCTCAACGCGATCGAGATCGGCGGCGATCCGGGCATCGGGCTGGCGTTCGGGCTGCTGCTGAAGCCGACCGTGCACGGCTTCCTCGGCTATGCGACGCTGACCGCGCGGGACATCCGGGAAGCGCTGGTCGTCACGCAGCGCTACTTCCGGATGCGCAACCGCCAATATCGGCTGACCTACGCGGAGGACGCGCACGGCGCGACGCTCGAGCTGCACGGCGTGCAGGCGAGCCCCGTGCTGCAGCATCACGTGATGTTCGAGTTCGTGCTGACGGGGCTCGCGCAGAACATCTCGCAGTGGTCCGGACGCGCGTCGCCGCCGATCGTGCTGCGCTTCACGTGGCCCGAGCCCGGTTATTTCGCGCGTTATCGCGACCAGTTGCCGCCGGTCGAATTCGGCTGCGCGGCGAACGCGCTGTGGATCGCGCACGACGTGCTCGACTGGCCGCTGCCGCTCGCCGACGAAGTCGCGCACCGGCAGGCGCTGGTGCAGGTCGAGCGCGAGTATGCGCAGGTACGCCAGGAGGAAGGCGATCTCGTCGAGCGCGTGCGCGCGGAACTGGCGCGAACGGCCGGCGACTATTCGAGCCCGGAGGCGCTCGCCGACGCGCTGCTGGTATCGACGCGCACGTTGCGGCGTCGGCTCGAGGACGCCGGGTCGAGCTATCGGCAACTGCTCGACGAAGCGCGGTTTCGCGACGCGAAGCAATTGCTCTGCGCGTCGGACCTCGACCTGAAGACGATCGCCGAGCGGCTGCAGTTCACCGACCCGGCGAATTTCACGCGCGCATTCCGGCGCTGGGCCGGGCAGACGCCGAGTGCGTATCGGGAAGCGGCCGGCGCCCCGGCGAGCGAGTGAGCCGGAAAGCGCTCGCGCTCCGTCGCCCGAATCGCCGACGTGAAACGGAACCAAGCGCTGCCCGTCAACCGCCGACGAAGATCCACGCGCCGCCGTCGCCCTCACCCGCCTCGATCCGCACGTCACCTGTCGCGGCGACGATCGCGTCGTACACCGCGTCCGTCACGCACACCACCGGCACCGCGATCGCATACAGCTCGGCGGCGACGATCGCGCCGATCGAGATGATCAGGTCGCGCTCCTTCAGCACGATCCCGACCGGCCCCGTGCCGTTGCGCACCGCTTCCGCGAGCACGCTGCTGCTCGAACTCGAGCCCTTCGCGTGCGGCATCACCATGATCCGGCCGGCGAGGCTCGCGCCCGCCTGCGGATGCCCGCGATCGACGATCCGCCCCGCCCCCGAGTCGTAGCCGCCCCAGAAGCTGAGCGGCTTGTCGAGCACGATCGTCTTCGCGCATGCGCTGCCCGGCACGAGCGTGTCGCCCGTCAGTTTCCCGATCGTTGCATCAGTCATCGAATCGCACCTTTCCTTCGAACGCGGAACGCACGCATTCGCGCATGCTGCCGTACGCCACCGTGACGCCGATGTTCGCGGGCGCATACGACGCCCACTTCCCCGAGTTGGTCATCACCAGGCCCGACAGCTGTTTCATGACCGGCGTGATGTACGTGCAGGTATCGACGACGATCTGGATGCCGCGCGCGTCGAACTTGCCGGCGAGCCCGAGCTCGCCCAACTCCCACAGGATGAAGCGGCTCGTGTTCACGTAGAAATCGCACTTCGGCCGGCCGTCGAACTGATCGAGCAGCGCGTCGAGCGTGCGGAACTCGGCCAGCGAGAAGTGCGGCGTGCCGAGCGCGACCGCGACGAGCGCATCGCCGGCCGCGCCGTGGTTCAGCGTGCGGCGGATCTCGTCGAGATCGGCCATCGCGACATCGACCGTGCGCTGCGCCGCCCGCCCGTGCAACGCGGCGTCGAGCGTCGGCGCCTCGGGCGTGACGCCCACCGCATGGAACAGCGCGACCGCGCCGCTCGATGCGGCAGCCGCGCCGAGCGCCTTGAGTTCGTCTTCGGTGGTGTCCGCGGGCAGCCCGACGATCGCCGGCACGGTCGCGCCGGCGATCCGGCCGATCAGAAGCCCAAGCGCCGCGAAATAGATGTCGCGCGAGGGCCGCTTGCCGAAGTCCGGCGCGTTGAACACGATCCGCGCCGCGCGATTCGCTTCGACGTGCAGCCCCGCATACGGCGCACGCCCGGTGATCGCGGCGGCCAGGTCGAGAAAGTCGCCGTAGCGGCTGGTACGCGCACCGAGCACCGAATTGGCGAACACGATCGCATTGGATTCCGCCCACGCGATCTGCTCGCCCAGGCGCGGACGATTCTTCAGCTGATACGGCGCGCACGTGAAGCTCGATTCGCAGCCGAGCTGCAGATGCGCATCCATCAGGCGCTGCGCGTCGCGCTGGATCGCGCGGTCGCCGTGATACAGCTCGGGATGGATCAGGTCGAGCGACCCGACGTTCAAAGTGGTCGGCACCGCGACCCGCGCGCCGGTGTCGACGAAATACTCGACGAAGTCGAGGCTGGTCCGGCCGTGGTAAAGACAGCCGTCGATATGCGCGGACGTGATGTCGATCAGGTGCGGCGCCGACATGACCTCGGCCGTGCGCGCGACGATCCGCATCGCGCGCGCGACGCCGTCGCCGAATGCGCCGCGCAACATCGCGTCGTCGCGTTCGCTCAACTGCAGCATGGGGGGCTCCTCGTGTCTCGTCCGGTGGATCCGGATCGCTTTTGTCATACTACCGCGCGTCGCGCCTAGCGCTGCGCCGTCAGGCTGAACAACTCGTCGCGCAACGCCTGGGCGCGGCCCTGGCCGAATTGCGTCTCGAACTCGTCCTGCGCGGCTTGCCACGCGACCTTCGCTTGCGCGTAGGTGCGCTCGCCGAGCTTCGTCAGGCTGAGTGCATGCGCGCGGGCGTCATGCTCGGACGCGG
The DNA here is from genome assembly GCF_003854225.1 of Burkholderia sp. Bp8986. Classification (NCBI taxonomy): domain Bacteria; kingdom Pseudomonadati; phylum Pseudomonadota; class Betaproteobacteria; order Burkholderiales; family Burkholderiaceae; genus Burkholderia; species Burkholderia sp. Bp8986. Next base: position 26,033 of record NZ_QTQM01000030.1, read on the forward strand.
CCGCGGCGACGAAGCCGTCGCGCTGCAGCGGCTTCAGCGCGCGCAACAGCGTCGTGCGGTCCATCACCAGCCGGTCGGCGAGTTCGCTCATCAACAGGCCGGGCCGGCGCGACAGGTTCGCCATGATCGAGAACTGCGCGGCCGTGACGCCGACGGGGGCCAGATGCCGCTCGTAGAGTTGCGTGACGAAGCGCGCCGCCTGACGCAGCGCGAGGCAATTGCAGGCCTGGGCCATCTGGATGTCGTTCATGACCGGCAATTTAAATGTGCATATGCATAAAGTCAATGTACACTCGGCCGTAACAAGGGCCGGCGCCGGCCGCGCGCATCCGGCGCCGCGCCATCGCTTCGAGGAGACGGACATGGACTACATCGACAAGCTGCGGATCTTCCGGTCGGTGGTGGAAATGCGCAGCTTCACGCGCGCGGCCGACATGCACGGCCTCGCGCGGCCGGTCGTGTCGCGGGCGGTCGCGGATCTGGAAGCGCGCTTCGGCAGCCGCCTGCTGCACCGGACCACGCGCCAGGTCTCGCTGACCGAAACCGCCGAGCGCATCTACGAGCGATGCGCGGCGGTGCTCGACGAGCTCGACTCGCTGGAAGCGCAGGCGCAGTCGTACACGCGCGAGCCCGAGGGACTGCTGCGGCTCGTCGCGCACACGACGGCCGCGCTGAACCGGCTCGTGCCGCTGATCGCCGGTTTCAAGGCCGCGCATCCGAAGGTGCGGCTCGACGTCACGCTGACCGAGCGCCCGGTCGACCTCGTCGGCGAAGGCTACGACATCGGCATCGTCGTGCCGTACATGCTGACGAGCGAGACGACCGTCGTGCGGCTGATCGAACGCATTCCGGTGGTGATCGTCGCGACGCCCGCCTACCTGCGCGCGCATCCGCGTCCCGAAACGCCGGCCGAGCTCGCCGGCCACATGTTCGTGCCGATGTCGCCGTCGCTGCGCCGGCCCGCGCTGTCGTTCCGCGTCGACGGCGACACGCTGACCGTGCCGTTGAGCTTCGACGTTTCGTCGAACAGCCCCGTCTTCAACCGCGAAATGGTGATGCACGACTTCGGCATCGGCGTGGTGCCGAGAGCGCTCGTCGAAGCCGAACTCGCGTCGGGTGCGCTCGTGCAGTTGCTCGAAGGCGCCGATCTCGTCGACGCGTTCGTGGAAATCAAGCTCGCCTACGCGAACCGCGCGCTGCTGCCCGCGAAGGTCAAGGCGTTCATCGACTACACGGCCGCGTACTACGACCGCGAAGGCTCGATTGTTCCGGCCGCGGCCTGATCCGGCGCGCAAACGCACCTTTCCACCGCCGATTGGTACAGCCACGGCACCAATCTGATCCTGTCTCGCCGCTCGCTTCGCATCGCGTGGGCACCTAATATGTGCACATGCACAAGTCCACGCTTATCGATGACGATTGTTTCGCGGTCCGGCAAGCCGCCCGGCGAATCTCGCAGTTCTACGAGCGCTACCTGTCGCGGGCGGGCGTCACGCCGTCGCAGTACAGCATTCTCGCGCTGCTGCGGGAGCGTCCGGGCCTGACGATGGCGACGCTGTCGGCCGTGCTGGTGATCGAGCGCACCGCGCTATTGCGCGCGCTGAAGCCGCTGGTCGGCGCGGCGCTGGTCACGGGCCGGCTCGAGCCGCGTTGCCGCCGCCAGACGTTCGCGCTGACCGCGCACGGCGAAACGAAGATCGCCGACGCGCATGTGCACTGGCTCGCCGCGCAGGAAGCGTTCGAGCAGCGGTTCGGGCCGGCGCAGGCGGCCCGCCTCAGAGACGAATTGTTCCGGATCACGCACAACCTGCCGGAACGCTAACTTCCCCGATCGGCGACGCGTCGTCGGTCGTTTCAATAAGTGCATATACATAGGTGAATCGATGGAAACGACCCAAGCCGCTGCCTCCCGCGAGGCAGCCACAACCGACCGGCCGGCAAAGCAGCGCCGCGTGCCGTGGATGCGGATCGCGGTGGCCGCCGTCGTCGTCGCGGTCGCGGCCGCGGCGCTCGACTGGCTGTTCGTGCTGCGTTTCCAGGAGAGCACCGACGATGCGTATGTCGGCGGCGACGTGACGGTGCTCGCACCGAAGGTAAACGGTTTCGTCGACAAGATCCTCGTGACCGACAACCAGCGCGTGAAGGCCGGCGACGTGCTCGTGCAGCTCGATGCGCGCGACTACGATGCGAAGCTCGCGCAGGCGAGCGCGGAAGTCGACAGCGCGCGCTCCGCGGTGGCCGAACTCGAAGCGAAGCAGCAACTTCAATACGCGGTGATCGGCCAGCATGCGGCGGACCGGAATGCGTCGTCGGCCGAGCTCACGCGCGCGTCGTCCGATCGCGTGCGCTACCGCGAGCTCGTGAAATCCGATGCGGTGTCGAACCAGATCGTCGAGCGCGCGGACGCCGATTACTCGAAGGCGGATGCGGCCGTCGCACGCAGCGACGCCGCGCTGCTCGCGTCGAAGCGGCAGCTCGACGTGCTCGGCGCGCAGCTCGCCGATGCGCGGGCCCGCGTGAACACGGCACTCGCCGCGCAACGCGTCGCGGCGCTGAACGTCGAGTACACGACGATCCGCTCGCCGGTCGACGGTTACGTCGGCAACCGCACTGGCCGCGTCGGGATGCTCGCGAACGTCGGCGTGCCGCTGCTGACGGTCGTGCCCGCGGCCGGGCTGTGGATCGACGCGAACTTCAAGGAAGACCAGCTGCGCAAGATGCACTCAGGCGATCGCGTCGACGTCACGCTCGATGCGTCGAGCACGCGCCTCCACGGCCGCGTCGACAGCCTGGCGCCCGCGACCGGCGCGACCTTCAGCGTGCTGCCGCCCGAGAACGCGACCGGCAACTTCACGAAGATCGTCCAGCGCGTGCCGGTGCGCGTGCATCTCGATCCGCAGCCGGGCATCGAGCACGTGCTGCGCCCGGGTCTCTCCGCGGTCGTGACCGTGCATACCGACCACGCGAACTGAACGGGAGCCTGCGATGACCACCGCGATTTCCGGCGACCCCGCGTCGCAACCGACCAGGCAGCGCGTCTTCGCGTTCGCGCTGATGTGCGTCGGCTTCTTCATGGCGACGCTCGACATCCAGATCGTCGCATCGTCGCTGCGCGACATCGGCGGCGGGCTCTCCGCGAGCCAGGACGAGCTGTCGTGGGTGCAGACGGCCTACCTGATCGCCGAGATCATCGTGATCCCGATGTCGGGCTGGCTGTCGAAGGTGATGTCGACGCGCTGGCTGTTCACCGCGTCGGCGGTCGGCTTCACGATCACGAGCATGCTGTGCGGGCTCGCGTGGGACATCAACTCGATGATCCTGTTCCGCGGGATGCAGGGTGCGCTCGGCGCCGCGATGATCCCGACCGTGTTCACGACCGCGTTCGTGCTGTTCCCGGGCAAGCAGCGGCTGATCGCGTCGACGACGATCGGCGCGCTCGCGTCGCTCGCGCCGGCGATCGGGCCGGTGATCGGCGGCTGGATCACCGATCAATGGTCGTGGCACTGGCTGTTCTACCTGAACCTCGTGCCGGGCATCGCGGTGGCCGCGCTCGTGCCGCGCTACGTGCACATCGACGCACCGGACCTGAGCCTCGTCAAGCGCGGCGACTATCTCGGCATCGTGCTGATGTCGGGCTTCCTCGGCTGCCTCGAATACGTGCTCGAGGAAGGCCCGCGCAAGAACTGGTTCGGCGATCACGTGATCGTGTTCTGCGCGTGGATCTCCGCCATCTGCGGCTTCCTGTTCATCGTGCACGCCCTGACCGCGGAAGACCCGATCGTCGACCTGCGCGCGCTCGCCGTGCGCAACTTCGGGATCGGCAGCCTGCTGTCGTTCGTGACCGGTATCGGGATCTTCGTCACCGTGTTCCTGACGCCGCTGTTTCTCGCGCAGGTGCGGGCGTTCAGTTCGCTGCAGATCGGCATCGCGCTGCTGTCGGTCGGCGCGTTCCAGCTGCTCGCGCTCTGCGCGTATGCATTCGCCGCGCGCTACTTCAGCATGCGCGCGCTGCTCGTGTTCGGGCTGATCTGCTTCGGCCTCGGCTGCTACCTGTACACGCCGATCACGCACGACTGGGGCTGGCGGGAACTGCTGCTGCCGCAGGCGCTGCGCGGCATCGGCCAGCAGTTCAGCGTGCCGCCGATCGTGACGATGGCGCTCGGCTCGCTGCCGCAGTCGCGACTGAAATCGGCGAGCGGCCTGTTCAACCTGATGCGCAACCTCGGCGGCGCGATCGGCATCGCGGTGAGCGCGACGATGCTCAACGACCGGCTGAACTTCCACTACCTGCGCCTGAACGAGCATGTGAGCGCCGGCGAGCCGCAAGTCGCGTCGCTGCTCGACCGCCAGGCCGCGTACTGGACCTCGGTGGCCGGCAACACGCTGGATACCGCGCAGGCCGGCCTCGCGAACCTGCACCGCCTGATCTATCGGGAAGCGCTGACGCTCACCTACGCGGATGCGTACTACGTGCTGTCGCTGTGCTTCGTGGTCGCGCTGGTCGCCGTCGCGTTTTCCCGTCCCATCACCCTGAACGCGCCGCCGCCGGACGCGCACTGAAGCCAAGGTCGTCATCATGAAAAAGCTACTCGTCGCGCTGGCCGTCAGCGCCTTCGCCGCAGGGTGTGCGGTGCAGCCCGCGCAGCATCCCGCGCTGCACGATTCCGTCCAGTCGCTTGCGCCCGCCGCGTGGGACACCGACGTGCCGCGCGCCGACATCGACGCCGCCGCGTGGTGGGCGCAGTTCAACGACCCCGTGCTCGACCGGCTGATCGCGACCGTGCTCGACGGCAACCTCGATCTGCAGGCCGCCGCCGAACGCGTGAAGCAGGCGCAGGCGCTGACCGTGCAGAAGCGCGCGGTGCTGCTGCCGAAACTCGACGCGACCGCGCATGCGGCCGACGCGCGCCAGAACACGCCGCCGCCGCTCGGCTACGTGCGGCAGGCCGGTGCGGGGCTCGCGCTGAGCTGGTCGCCCGACGTGTTCGGCGGCGAACGGCTCGACCTGCTGGCCGCGCAGGCCGAGCTGGTCGGGCAAAAGCATGCGGAAGACGCGATGCGGCTCGCGCTCGCGGCCGATGCGGCATCCGCCTATGTCGACCTGCGCTGGGCGCAGCAGGAACTGAAGATCCTGGAGGACAACGCGGCGATCCGCCGGCATGCGCTCGAACTCACGCGCAAGCGGCAGGCGTTCGGGCTGTCGACGGAACTCGACGTCACGCGCGCGCAGAACCAGCTCGATGCGCTGGAGGCGCGGATTCCGCCGACGCAGGCGCAGATCGCGCATCAGCTCAACCTGATCGCCGTGTATTCGGGCCGCACGCCCGAATCGGTCGACCGGCTCGTGCTCGCGCAGGCCGGCGCCATTCCGGCGCCGCCGGCCGGGTCGCCCGCCACGCTGCCGTCGCAGGCGCTGCTGCGCCGGCCGGACGTGCTGACCGCTTACGCACAGGTCGAGCGGCGCGCGGCACAGGTCGGTGTCGCGAAGGCCGAGCGGTATCCGAAGTTCTCGCTGAACCTGACGGACGGGATTCTGGCCGCGTCGTATCTCGGCTTGCCGACGCTGACCGACAACCTGTTCAGCGCGGCGCTGAGCGCGACGAGCCCGATCTTCAACGCGGGACGGATTACCGCCGATATCTCGCAGAGCGAAAGCCGGATGCGCGAGTCTGAACTCGGGTTGCGGCAGACGATGCTGCAGGCGTTGCGGGAGGTCGAGGATGCGCGCGCGAACCTCGTCGGCAGCGATGAAGCGACGCAGCGGCTCGGCAGCGCGCTCGCGGCTTCGGACAAGGCGCTCGGGCTGGCGAACCAGCTCTACAAGGGCGGCGCGACGGATTTTCTGGACGTGCTGTCGGCGCAGGAGGTGTATCTGCGGGATTCGGACGCGCTCAACCAGGTCAGGCGCGAGCATGCGCTGGCGGCGGTCGCGTTGTATCGCTCGCTCGGGGGCGGGTGGAGCAGGAATGATGCGGCCGGTGGGCCCGAGGTGGAAGCCGTGGCGAAGAACTAGGCGCGATCACGATACGGCGCCGGCCTCGACACGTGCCGGGGCCCCGCTCTTCAGCCGCACGATCCCGGGCATTCGACCGACAACGCGATCAAGCAAGCCGCCAACCACGCGATTGCAAATTCGCGTATGCCGGAGGACGAGGTCATCCCGCGTCGGGCCAACGGTAACCGATCACTTCGTTCAGCGGGTACGCAAGCTCGCGTACCTCTTCAAGCTGATTGCCGCCGAACAGATGCACGTGCTCGTCGTCGTGGCGCAAGTAGAACCCGACATGCCCTTTCCAGCTCGCGGGATCGTCACGCGTCAGGATCGCGATGCAGCCGTAGACCGGGCGGTCCAGCGGGCGGCCCCATTCGAGCCACGAACGCGCGAGCGCGGACCCCGTGCCGCGGATGCCCGCATGCGTCATGCACCAGTTGACGAACGAAGAGCACCAGGAAATCTTGTCGTCGTAGCCGACCAGATTCGTCCGGTTGTTGTACTCGACGATGCGCGGGTTCACGCTGCCGGGCGGATGGCGGCGGATGCCGAGTTCGGCCAGGGCGACGGCCATCCACGGCGGATCGGCGGCGTCCGGGTTGCGCTCAGGATTTGCTCGGGTCACGTCGTTCTCGGGCGAGTGTGATGTGCGTGCAATCTTCGCACGGATGCGTAGATCGGCACCACCGTTCGGTCAGCCCAGGCCTCTCATGTACGCCACCCGCTTCGACGCCGGGATGGCGTCATGCGCCGCCGGCGTCGAAAGGAAAATCCGGTAACCCGAATCGAGCGCGCGGCTCCAGTCGGGAGGTACGGAGTCGATCGCACGCGAGGTTCGGGCGCGCATTGTTGCGCGCCCGGGCGACTCACATGCGTCGGGTATCCGGTCCCACGGCGCTGCCTTTAACCGCGCGTATCGACCCAGTTGCGTGCCCAGCGTTCCGAGTGCCGCAATGCCTGCGCTTCACTCGCGAAGTAATCGAGCGAATAGAACCGGTAGCGGCCTTCGACAGACGCGCTATCGATGCGCTCGAGCAGCAGGTTGGCTGAAAAACTGCCATCGGGCAAACGATGCGCCGAGGGCCGGACGGCATAGCCGTTGTATTGATGATTTTGTGTGTTTTGCATTTTTAATTTTAATAATGTTCGGCTGCGCGCGTGCCGTGCGAAATGTGCACGGATGCGCCGATCCAACGCCATTGCGAGCTGAACCCGAAGCAGTCGGAAAGCGAAAATACGGCGCTGCGGCCGGAGGGGGAACGAAGTGCAGCGAGGTGTATGGCGCCTGGTTGGCGGCTCAATGAGCAGACGCAGCCGGAAACGAGCGCGCCAACTTTACGAGACCAAGCTCCGTGCGGATGTCGCTGCGGCCCGGCGCCCATCGTGGGATGGCCGGGCCCTTCAGACTTTACAGCGGCTTGATGTTGGCCGCTTGCAGACCCTTCGGGCCTTGCTTCGTCTCGAAGCTCACTTTCTGGTTTTCGGCCAGCGTCTTGAAGCCGTCGGCACGAATTTCCGAGAAATGAGCGAACAGGTCGTCGCCGCCGTTGTCCGGCGTGATGAAGCCAAAGCCTTTGCTGTCGTTGAACCACTTGACGATACCGGTATCCATGAAGATTCCTTGAGAAAAATGAAGATTTGCCCTGCTGGAGAGCGCGTGAAGCATCAAGGAGGGAGAGGACAACGAATACCGCTGAGGAGAGCGAGCAATTGATGAACAGCAATCGGACTTCTTGGACTTCGACGCACACACTAACTGCCGGGGAGATGCGCGTCAACGGCTAACTTGTAACTGTTTTACCTCGCGACCCGCTGTTCGGGCGAAGCGATGCGGCCCTGACTGACGGCGCGCGTGGCCTGGCCGGGCGCGCGTTGCACATGATCTCCGCACGAACGGGCCGATCGGCAACGATTTTCCCGCCTTCCGGTTTCCGTTCGATCCGCCCGTATCGTGTCGACAGCCTCCTCCGATTCCCTGCGCCCATGACGTCGTCGTGCTCGCCGGAAATCCGCTCGACGATATCGGCCTCGTCGCGGGAGAAGGCGAACGTGTCGCGTACGTGCTGCAGCGGGGCAAGATCGTGAAGGCCCGGGCGGCGGCCTTGCGCTGACCGTCCGCGCGGGCCGGCCGGCAATCGTCGGCCGGCCCTGCCCGTCACTCGACCGTCACCGATTTCGCCAGGTTCCTCGGCTTGTCGATATCCGCGCCGCGCAGGCACGCGGCGTGATACGCGAGCAGTTGCAGCGGCACGACGTGCAGGATCGGCGACAGCAGCCCGTAGTAATCTGGCATCCTCATCACCGACACGCCTTCGCTGCCGTCGATCCGCGTATCGGCATCGGCGAACACGTACAGCTGACCGCCCCGCGCCCGCACTTCCTGCATGTTCGACTTGAGCTTCTCGAGCAGCGCGTCGTTCGGCGCGATCGTCGCGACCGGCATCGCGTGTGTCACGAGCGCGAGCGGCCCGTGCTTCAGCTCGCCGGCCGGATACGCTTCCGCGTGGATATACGAAATCTCCTTCAGCTTCAGCGCCCCTTCGAGTGCGATCGGGTAATGCAGCCCGCGCCCGAGAAACAGCGCATTCTCGTGCCGCGAGAATTCCGCGGCCCAGCGCTCGATCTGCGGCTCCAGCGCGAGCACGTCGTCGAGCGCGCCCGGCAGCCGCCGCAGCTGCGTCGCATAGCGCGCAAGCTGCGCATCGTCGACGTAGCCGCGCAACCGGCCGAGCGTCACCGCGAGAATGAACAGCGCGACGAGCTGGGTCGTAAACGCCTTGGTCGACGCGACGCCGATTTCCGGGCCGGCGCGCGTCAGGAACCGCAGGCTCGTCTGCCGCATCATCGCGCTGGTCGGCACGTTGCAGATCGCGAGCGCATCGATATGCCCGAGCGCCTGCGCATACTTGAGCGCGGCGAGCGTGTCGGCGGTCTCGCCCGATTGCGACACGCCGACCACGAGCGTATTCGGCAGCGCGAGCGCATCGCTGTAACGGTATTCGCTCGCGATCTCGACCTGCGCCGGCAGGCGCGCGATCGTCTCGAGCCAGCGGCGCGCGGTCAGGCCGGAATAGTGACTCGTGCCGCACGCGAGGATCAGCACGTTGTCGATCTGCTCGAACGCGCGCGCGGCATCCGGGCCGAACGCCGCCGGATCGAACAGCCCCGCATCGGGGATGGTCGCGGCCACGGCCTGCGGCTGCTCGAAGATCTCCTTCTGCATGAAATGCCGGTACGGTCCGAGCTCGACCGAGCCTTGCGTCGACGAGACGGTCTGGATCGGACGATCGACCGGCGTGCCGCCGCGTTCGAGAATGCGCACCCCGCCCGGCGTCAATTCGACGATGTCGCCCTCCTCGAGAAAGATGAAGCGGTCGGTGATGCCGGCGAGCGCGAGCGCGTCGGACGCGAGGAAGCATTCGTCGTCCTTCAGGCCGACGACGAGCGGCGAGCCGACCCGCGCGCCGATCAGCCGCTGCGGCTCGTGCTTGCTGAACACCGCGATCGCGTATGCGCCGTGCAGCTGCGACGTCGCATCGCGCACGGCGGCGAGCAGGTCGCCGTGGTACTTGCTGTGGATCAGGTGGGCGACGACCTCGGTGTCGGTCTGGCCATCGAACTGGTAATGCTCGTCGGACAGTTGCCTGCGCAACGTCTCGTGATTCTCGATGATGCCGTTGTGCACGAGCGCGATCTCGTCGCGCGAGAAGATCGGATGCGCGTTGCAGGTGGCGGGCGCGCCGTGCGTCGCCCAACGGGTGTGCGCGATGCCGGTGCTGCCGGACAGCCCCGCGCTGCGCACGTGCGCGTCGAGATCGGCGACGCGCGACACGCTGCGTTCACGGCGCGCCTGGCCGTCGACGACGGTCGCCACGCCGCATGAATCGTAGCCGCGATACTCGAGGCGGCGCAGACCTTCAATCAGAATCGGAACGACGTTCCGTTGCGCGACCGCGCCGACGATGCCACACATGACTCGTCTCCTTCCCCTGTTTTCGTTGATCGACCGTGCGCTGTCGTATCAGCGCGATCCGGTTACCGTTGTCTTCGCCATCGTGAACCCGCATGGGCGGGAGCGAGCGGGTCGGCATCGGCGTAATGGCCTGCACACTCCATCGCGTCGGCAACCGGCCGTGATGCGCGGTCAAGCGCGGCCCGCACGCCGCCCGCCCGGCGCGTGTCGTCGCGCCTGGCAGGTTTGTCGTATCGGTATCCCCGCCCTTCCGTCGTCGCTCGAACTCGGACGGGCACGCCTGTCCTCCTGAACAAAGCAAGCGGTGAGCCATGGATCGCCCTACCCCGTGATGCAATGGCCTGCGGGTACCCGATCGACGGGCTCGCGGCACGGATCGCGTGTTTTTGATTCACCGGTGAATCAGGGTTCACCTCCCCCCTAGCGGGATCTTCCGCCTTCAGTGAACCGAAACGTCGCGCGCCACCCTTTCTGCTGGTCGACCGCTGCAGGCTGTCGTTGCAGGGCTCTTGTCCGGCAACGCTCCGTGCGCGGCGTGGCACACATCGGCCAACCGACGTGCGGATATGGCCGGCCGGCTCCGGACGGTCGTTACAGATACGCAACGTTTCGCATCGCCCGGTGCGGACGATACACGCGCCGCGATGCGTGAGGGCCATCCTTCGCACGGAGGCAATGGGTGGCAGCCGACGACGTTCCCCACGTTGCCCGGACAAAACTCGCATGTCGAAACGCTCCGAGGCGCGTGAAACGGCGCATGCGGTTCGATCGGCAGCCCGCGCGTGACGCAAGTCGCCATTCGTCGCATGACGTGACCGGCTCGATCGCGCGAACGGTCGGATTTTTACCCGCATCGCGGCAGGGCGCCGCAATCGCGCTCGTAGCAATTGTGAAACGTTCCCTGGCATTCCACCGGTGTGGCGCGAAGCGGGGCCGGCCACAGGGCCACTGGTTTGAATATTGCTCTATCGGAAGGAGGAACGGGTGCGGGCGCGCAGCGACGTGGAAACGTACGCGGCCTGACCGGCAGACATGGCGATCGACACAGCGAGAAATGCTCATGACGTGATTGACGAGGTGCAACGGGACGGCCGTAGTTCGACGATTGCGTGGCGCAGACCACGCGGACAAAAACGGCGCGCTCGCCCCGCAATACCGCTGCATGTCGCGCGACTGGCGCCGATACATGCGGGGACGGGACGGGTTGCCTGCAACCATGCCTGGCGCCAGACGCCGGATCTTCCGGCGCGAAGATGCTCAACGAGGACATCGATGAAAAAGATCTTGCTTGTGTTCGGAACTCGACCGGAAGCCATCAAGATGGCGCCGCTCGTCCGCGCGCTGAAGGCGCGCAAGGATGTCGATGCCCGCGTATGCGTGACCGCCCAGCATCGGGAAATGCTGGATCAGGTCCTCACGTTGTTCGACATCAAGCCCGACTACGATCTCAACCTGATGCGTCAGAGCCAGACGCTGACCGACGTGACGACCGGCATTCTTCAGGCGATCGGGACCGTCTTCGACGACTTGCGTCCGGACGTCGTGCTGGTGCACGGCGACACGACGACGACGCTGGCCGTCAGTATCGCGGCGTTCTACCGCTATCTGCCGGTCGGGCACGTGGAAGCGGGCTTGCGCAGCGGCGACATCTGGTCGCCGTGGCCGGAGGAATTGAATCGCCGCGTGACCGATGCGGTGTCGTCATGGCACTTCGCGCCGACGGGCCAGGCGCGCGACAACCTGTTCAGCGAAGGCGTGCCGGTGGGTGCGGTCGTGATGACGGGCAACACCGTGATCGATGCGCTGCACGACGTCAAGCGCATGCTCGACCACGATAGCGCGCTCCACGACAAGGTCGCCGCACACTTTCCGTTTCTCGAAGCGTCGCGCCGCGTCGTGCTGATCACCGGCCATCGCCGCGAGAGTTTCGGCGAACCGTTCCGGCATTTCTGCGAGGCGCTCTGCACGCTCGCGAAGCGCTATCCCGATGCGCAGTTCGTCTATCCGCTGCACTTGAATCCGAACGTGCGCGAGCCGGCGCGCGCGCTGCTCGGCAGCGTACCGAACATCTACCTGATCGAACCCCAGGAATATCTTTCGTTCGTATTCCTGATGTCACGCTCGCACTTCATCATCACCGATTCGGGCGGCATCCAGGAGGAAGGGCCGGCACTCGGCAAGCCGGTGCTCGTCACGCGCGAGACGACCGAGCGGCCCGAAGCGATCCACGCCGGCACCGCGCGGCTCGTCGGCACGGACCAGGAGCGGATCGTCTGGGAGGCGTCGCGGCTATTCGACAGCGACAGCGCGTATGAGGAAATGGCGCGCGCGAGCAATCCGTATGGCGACGGCCATGCGAGCGAGCGGATCGTTCATGCGCTGATGCACGCGCCCGGGGCGACCGCAAAGGCGACGAGCTTTTCGATGGGCGCCGCGGAGATGCCGTTCAACCCGCTCACCCTGGGGTTGCAGGCGTTGCGCTCGCGTTGAAGTCGCTCGCCGGACGGCATGCCGACGGTCGGCGACGCGTGATGTCGCCGACCGTCATTCGTCGGACGCGAACCTCCATCCAGCGCCGTCGAATCGCGCCGTGCGAGCGACGGCTGCGACCCGTGTCTGCCGCCCGCTATCCCGCTATCGGACCACGGCATCGGCCATCGATTGCGCCTGCGCGACCAGCCGCGGATAAATCCGCTGGGTCCCCACCTGCCTGGCGAAACACGCCTGCCGCCCGTTCTCGGGCACGCGCGCCGCGCCGCACGCCGCGATCGGGCGCAGCGTCACGCCGCGCCACAGGATATAGACGCGTTGGCCCTGCCGGACCGACACGGCCAGCGTGTTCGGCCCGTCCGGCACGCCGTCCTGGCTCTCGCCCAGCAGCCACGCCTTCACCACGCCGTCGGCCGGCTGCCGCTTGACGGGCAACTCGGCGAAGCGAAACGCGGCGGCGTCGTCGCTGAATACGTGCGTGTAAAGCGTTTCGTTGCCGAACATCGCGGCGACGTCGTCGGTCGGCTTGATGCCGGCGTCCGCCGTGCTCGCCCAGGCCTTCAGCAGCGGAACGGTCGTCACGACGAGATGCGTCTTGCCGTCGTCCGACTTGAAGGACAACCCGTCCGGCCCCGGCGGCATCCCGTCGACGGGGCCAACGCTCTGCACCGTGCCCTCGGCCTGCGCGACGAACCCTCTCGCCCTGACCGTGCCAATTAGTTTGGCGAGCCGCGCGTTCACGTCGGCCGTGTACTGCCGGTCGAGGCCCGCCCGATCCTCCATCCGGGCCGCCGCCACGGCCGCCGCGGCCTGCTTCCGATAGGCAAGATACGCATCCGCCGGCGATGCGATCACCTTCGCCCCGACCGCGGCGAGCACCGCCGCGACCGCCACCGCCCCCACCCCGATCTTCAGTCTTGAAATGCGCTTCATTTTTATGACGTCACCGATTCCCGCGCTGACAGCGAAAACGGCTACCGTATCCCCACGGCAGCCGTCCCCCAGAAACGCGTTCATTCTAACGTCGCGCGGACGCTATTCATCTACCTTGAACGCCGATACCAGGCGCGTCAGATCCGCCGCCTGCTGCTTCAGGCTCTCCGCGGCCGCGGCGCTTTCCTCGACCAGCGCCGCGTTCTGCTGCGTCATCTGATCGAGCGACTGCACCGCATCGCCGATCTGGTCGATGCCCGCGCTCTGCTCCAGGCTCGCCTCGGCGATCTCGCTCATCATCGCGCTGACGCCCCGCACCTGCGACACGACATCGCGCATCACCTTCCCGGCCTCGCCGACGAGCCGCGACCCGGTGCTCACCGTCCCCGCACTGTGCTCGATCAGCGCCTTGATCTCCTTCGCCGCCTGCGCGCTGCGCTGCGCGAGGTTCCGCACTTCCGCCGCGACGACCGCGAACCCGCGCCCCTGCTCGCCGGCGCGGGCGGCCTCGACCGCCGCATTCAGCGCGAGGATGTTGGTCTGGAACGAGATGCCGTCGATCATCACGATGATCTCGGCGATCCGCCGCGACGCATCGCTGATCTGCTCCATCGTGGTCACGACTTCGCCCACGACCTGCCCGCCGCGCGTCGCCGTGTCGGCGGCGCCGGTGATCAGCTGCGCGGCCGTCGTCGCGGTTTCGGTGTTGTTGCGCACAACCGCCGTGATTTCCTCCATCGACGAAGCCGTCCGCTCGAGGTTGCCCGACTGCCCTTCGGTGCGTTCGCTGAGGTCGGCATTGCCCGACGCGATCTGCGCGGACCCGGTCGCAATCGACGCGGACGCCGCGCGGATCCGGTGGACGAGCGTCGACAACGACGACACGAAACGGTTGAACGCGTCCGACAGCTGGCCGATCTCGTCCTGGCTTTCGACCGTCATCCGGCGCGTCAGGTCGCCCTGGCCGCTCGCGATGTCCGACAGCAGCGTCGCCGCGCGGCGGATCGGCGCGGCGATCGCACGCCCGACCAGCCAGATCACGACCAGCGCGACGCCGAGGCCCGCGATCGCGGCGACGAGCGCCGCACTGCGAATCGCACGCGTCACCGGCCCGAGCAGTTCGGCCTGCGGCACTTCGACGACCACGTACGCATTCAGCTCCGGAACGAACGATGTCGCGATGAAGCGCGCACCGCCGTCGCCGTCGTAGCTCAGCGTCGCATACGGCTTGCCGGCCAGCAGCGTCGACGATGCGTCGCCGGGCAGGTCCGGTTCGTCCTTCAGGAAGTGCTTGCCGTCGATCAGCGACGCATCGCGATGCATCATGATCGCGCCGTCCGGCCGCACGAGGTACGCAAACCCGGTGTCGCCGATCCGGTATGCGGCGATCCCCTTCGCGAGCGCGTCGACGGACAGGCTCATGCCGGCCGCGCCGATCGGCGCGCCGTCGAGCTCCACCCGGCTGTTGATGAACATCATGTAGCCGCCGGCCGTGACCTCGCGGTCCATGTTCACCTCGTAGGCCTTGCCCGACGCGAGGAAATCCGTCAGCCACCGATCCTTGTCGGTGACCTTCCGCTGCAGGCCGGCTTCGTTGTAGTAGTTGCCGCTCTTCACCGACACCCACTGCACGGACGCCGCCTTCTGCTCGTCCTTCACGTTCTTCGCGAGCTGAATCCAGCTGCGCGTGCCGGCATCGGGCTCGCCGTCGGCCTCCCATTGCAGCAGGAACGCATCGCGCGCAAGGAGGCGCGACGCGGCAATCGGCCCGGCCATCTGCCGCTGCACGTCGGCGCGGATGCCGCTCACGGCCGTCGGCAGCTCCTCGCGGACGACGCGATCGCGCACGGCGTTGCCGATCAGACGGACGCTCAACCCGCTCGAAATCGCGACGAACACGAGCAGGCAACTCGTCATGCTGAGAATCAGCTTGTTCTGAATGGACAGCTTGCGCCAGAAATGCATGGGGAACCCTCGATAACCGCTCGGTCTGAGCCAGCCTGGGTTATCGGCAGGCACGCGCGGAATCGCATCGCCGGGTTCACATGTTCGTCATCCGAGATCCGATATGTCGTCGACGGGCGGCCGTCGCGCACCCGTCGAGATTCGCGCGTTCAATACGCGACGAAGATCGTCACCCGCCGGTTGCGCGCCCGCGCGGCCGCATCGTCGCCCGCGACGAGCGGCTGCGTATCGGCCCGCCCGATCGCGGCGAGCCGGTGCGGCGCGACGCCGCGATCGGCCAGATAGCGCACGACGCTGCCCGCCCGCGCGGACGACAGCTCCCAGTTCGACTCGTATTTCGCGTTCGCGATCGGCACGCTGTCGGTATGCCCTTCGACGAGGATGTCGCCGCTCGCATGCGCGCTCAGCGCCTGCGCGATCTGGCTCAGCACCGGTGTCGCGTCGGGCAGCAAGCGCGCATCGCCGACGTTGAACAGGATCTTCGCGTCGATGCCGATCTCGATGCCGTGCGGCGCGCGCACGAGCGAGATGTGGCCGGCCGCCTTCAGCGCGTCGAGCGATGCGAGCCACGCGGGCATGCGCCCGGTCGCTGCGTCGGGCGCGCTTGCCGTCCCGCCGTCATGCCGCGCAAGCGTCTGATAACGCGCATCGAGCGCGTTGTATTTCGCGAGCTGCAGCACGTACAGCGCGAGAAACAGCACCATCAGCGTCGTGACGAGATCCGCGTAGGAAATCAGCCAGCGCCCGGACTGCGTGCCTTCGGCCTCATCGTCGTCGCGCCCGGCCGCGGCTGAACCCGCACGCGCGCCGTCAGTTCGAGCCGTCATGTCGAAGCTCCCGGTGCGTCATGCGAGCGACTCCGCCGCGCGGCCGCGCACGTCGCCGGTCAGCCGCGTCTCGATCGTGTGAGGCGACTCCTTGCGCGAGATCGCGAGCAAGCCGTCGAGATACAGCTTGCGGAACCGCAGCTCGCTGTCGATCTGCGCGCGCAGCTTGCCGTAGAGCGGCAGGAACACGAGGTTCGCGAACGCGAGGCCGTAGAGCGTCGCGATGAACGCGACCGCGATGCCCGGCCCGAGCTGCGCCGGTTCGAGAATGTGGCTCGTCACCTGCACCAGCCCGAGCACCGAGCCGAGAATGCCGAACGTCGGCGCATAGCCGCCGGCCTGGTGCCAGACGCGCGCGGCCGCGAGGCGGCTGCGCTCGTAGGCGTCGAGCTCGCGCTGCAGCGCGTCCTCGAGCACCGCCGTCGACACGCCGTTCGCGAGCAGTTCGAGCCCGCGCCGCGCGAACGGATGGATGCCGCTCACGTCCATCGATTCGAAGGCGAGCAGCCCGTCGAGCTTCGCGCGATCGCCCCACTCCAGCAGGTCGGTCAGGTGCTTGCGGTCGACTTCCTGCGCGCGCACGAACGCGAGCCGCAGCTGCTTCACCGCATCGAAGAAGCGCGCCCACGTATTCTGGATCATCACCGCGCCGAGCGTGCCGCCGAGCACGATCACGAGCGCTTCGAACTGGAACAACATTGAAAAATGTCCGCCTTCCAGCGCGAAGCCGAACACGATCGCCACGCCGCCGAGCAGCACGCCGGCCAGGGTCAACAGGTCCATGGATGTCTCCGTCGGGTGGGCGTTACGCGGCGGATGTAGCCGGCGGCACGGACGCCGCCGGCGCCTTGGCCGCGCGCACGGCATCGAGCACGCGCCGCTCGATCTCCTCGATCTCGATCGGGTCGAGCTTGAGCTCGCGGCGCATCACCCACGACACCTCGTTGCGCCGCGCTTCCGTCATCACCGAGAACAGCTTGTCGGCCACCGCGCGATCGTCGAGGCTCGCGATCAGCTTCGCGAGATCGTACGTATCGAATGCGCTGATCACGTCGAACAGCGTGCGCTGGTCGACCCCCACGAGATCCTCGAGCGCGCGCACGTCGCCGCCGGCGCGCGGGCTGCGCCGCGAGAAATACGCGACGCCTTTCTGCCCGACGTAACCGAGCACCTTCGACTTGCGGAACGCGAACACCTCGTCGGCGATCTCGCCGTGCGACAGCTTGTTGAGCAGCAGCTTCCGGTCGACGCCGATCAGCGCTTCGAGATCGGCGAGCTCGATCAGCTCCAGCTCGCTGTTGATCGACACGTCGAGATCGTGATCGGCAACCTGCTGCGCGCGATCGACCACGCGCGCAGCATCGAACGTGACGGTCTGGCGCGCATCCGACGACGCCGGGTAATCGGCCGCGCCGCCGGCATGGTCGCCCTGCGCGGCTTCGATCGTGACGAGATTGAGCTTCTCCATGCGGCGCAGCATCGCAAGCACGTGCGGGCGCGAATGGCCGGCAATCGCGCGGCACCGGCGGATCACCTCCGCGAGCGGCACCGACACCTCCGCATGTGCCTGCATCGGCCGCCGCGACCACGCGTCATCGGAGCCGCGCGCGTCGGCGCCCGCCATCAGCGACAGCACGTGCGCATACGACAGCACGCCCGGCATGAAGTCGGCATGCGTATAGGTCGCGAGCTGGTCGTCCTTGCGCTTCACGCGCCGGATCATCGTGCGCACGATGTGGCGAAGCAGCGCCGACACGTGCTCGATTTCCTCGTCGATCGTCGCGGCCGGCACGACCGTGAGCTGGCAGAACGACAGCGCCTTCGCGGTATGCGCGCGCGGCTCGGCGGCGAGCAGCGCCGATTCGCCGAAGAACTCGCCGCGCCCGAGCGTCGCGACGACGACGCGCTTGTCGTCGCAGCGCGTCGACAGCTCGACCTTGCCGTCGGCGATCAGAAAGATGACGGGCTCGCCGGCGAAGCCCTCCGAGTAGATGATCTCGCCGGGCGCGGCCGTACGCGTCCACGATTGCTGACGATTCATGTTGGTTCCCCTGCAGCGCTGGTTGTTGCGGACTGCGCGTCGCATGTCACATGCATGCGATCGGCAGTCATCCCCGTGCCCGTTTAACGTCATCGGCGCCGGCATCCTTTAGCGAAATCCTGCGCGTTACCGACGAAAATCAACGTGAAACGTTTGCGGATTGCCAGCATCGTCAGCAGATTCTTCGATGCGTGCGCTTGCGTGCGGCACCGCCCGTGAGCGGATCACCGCCTGGCCATCGCGAACGATGCGGCCGATCGTGAGCACGGCAGTGTTGACGATGGCGAAGTCGATGTCGATGTCGATGTCGATGTCGATGTCGATGTCGAAGCCGATGTCGAAGTCGAAGTCGAAGTCGAAGTCGATGCCGAAGCCGAAGCCGAAGCCGATGTCGAAGGCGACCGCGAAGCCGAAGCCGAATCGCAGCGCGTATACCCGAATGCGCCACCACGCCCGGTCGTCAGGAGATTCGCCGTCCGCCGGTCGTCCCGATGCCCGCTTGCGAACGTTTCGGGATGCTGCGTTTTTGATCGCCAGCCAGCCGCGCAGCAATTTCCATTCCGCAGCATCCGCCCCCTTATTGCGCATATCGTCCGATAATTACCTTTTATTTTCGTCTAAAATCGCGCTTCTTCTTACCTTAGGACGGAACCGAAGTTTTGATTAAACTGACGAAAACCATCTCACGCACGGCCATTGCCGCATGCGTTGCTTATGCCGGGCTGATGCCCTTGTCCCAAACCGCCAACGCCCAGGTCGAACCGCTGAAGAATCCGGTCTACGGCGTCACGCTCGATGACCTGACGAAACTGGATGCGATCATCGCGTCGCTGCAGAACCTGCCGTACCGACCGACGGTGCGCGTCGTGTTCGATCCGGGCACGTCGGCCGCCGACTACTACGCACCGCTGCTGCGCCTGCACTCGGTCGCATACGTGATGGGCGAAGTCTACGATTCGTACTATTTCCCGACGGATATCACGACGTACAAGGCGCGCACGCAGGAACTGGTGTCGCAGCTGAAGAACACGGTCGACGTGTGGGAAATCGCCAACGAAATCAACGGCGAATGGTTGCGCAACGATCCGAGCGGCACGAACACCGTGGTCAATGCGGAAGAACAGCAGATCGGCCAGATGGTCGCCGCGGCCAACACGATCGTCAAATCGAACGGCGGCAAGACCGCGATCACGCTGTACTACAACGACGACAGCAAGGGCAACAACTGCTGGGAGAAGCCGCAGGATTACTGGAAGACGTGGCCGACCGCGTTCCTGCCCGCAACGGTTCGCCAGCAGGCCGACTACGCGCTGTTCAGCTACTACCCGTACCAGGATTGCCCGGGGCTGAATCCGTCGTGGAAAAACGACTTCGCGGCGCTGGAAAGCATCTTCCCGAACGCGAAGGTCGGCTTCGGCGAAATCGGCACGTCGGATATCGCGGCGCCGGCGTCGGTGCAGCAGAACCTGATCAAGACCTACTACCCGATGGTCAACAGCATGACCGATCCGCGTTTCATCGGCGGATTCTTCTGGTGGAACTACGTCGAGCAGATGCTTCCGTATTCGACTAGCTCGTACTTCCAGCTGCTGCGTCAAACGATCATCACGCTCAAGTCGCCCAGCTGATCGGCCTCACCATCGAGTCGCCTGATCGTCAGCGCAGTTGCTCAGAACCACAATGTCGCGCGTACCACGAGACCACGTGCGCGTGCCGCTGACGTCAACCCGAACCGGTATTGCACCGTCACGTCGAGATAGCTCGCCGGCGCGGTATACCTGCCTTCGCGAAACCAGTACCTGAACTGAACCCCTGGCCCCGCACCGATTGCCGTCTTGTCAGGCTGACGGTTGTCGTGATCGCCCGCCACCGCGGCGTGCGGGTAGACGGTCAGCCGGTCGCTGATCATCGGCAAGCGCCACGTGTGCCCGTAACGCAACTCCGAATAGATGATGTAACGCCCGGCATTGATGAAGTACGCACCTTCTACATAGGCCTGCCAGCTGCGCCAGCTCGGTTCGGTGACCCGCAGGTCGGTGCCCGCCTCCGACGAGTAACCCAGGCGCATCAGCCAGTCCGTCATCGACAGGCTGCCGATATGGAACAACCGCTCGGCGGTCACCACCACGTTCTGATCGGGTATCGGCTTGTAGCGCACGCCCACCGACCCCTGCACGGTCGGCATGCCGGTCACGTTGCCCGTGCCGTCGTAGGCCGTGCCGTATCCCCGCACGAAGAACTGAAGAATGCGGCCGTTCCGATAGCCGATCTTCGGCGGCTGCCAATACGCCTCGATACCCGGCTGGAGCACGCTGATCGTGCCTTGCGGGCCGAATGCGGCCGACTGGTATGGCGCACTCAGCACGAAACCCCAGGTGCGCTCGAGTTGCTCGACCTCCCGCCGATAGCCGAACTTGCGCTGCGCGTCGAACGCATGTTCGTTTTCGTCGGCGTCGAGACTCTGCTCGAACATCTGGACGGACTGCTCGTTCAATCCGATCCGCTTGGCCGCATAGCCGGCGTCCGCGTAGTTCATCGCGTTGCCGGCGCCACCGGCGAAACCTTCCTGAAATGCGTCGAGCGCCTCGCGATCCTTGTGCTCGCGCAGGAGATCATAGGCGTGCTGCAAGGTCCGTTGCGCGGTATCGTCCACCGGCACCTCGGGCTGCTGATCGGCTTGCCGCGCCTGTGCCGCGATCGACGCGGCCATGCTCCGCTCGGCATCGGTCGATGCGTCGCCGGCCGCCAGCTCGGCCACGCGGAGCGCGCTGTCGTGGTCGCCCGCCTGCAAGCTCATCTGCGCGATACGCAACTGAATCACGGCCGATTTTTCATCAGCCAGCGGCGCCAGCGCGACGCCGGCCTCGTGCGGACGCTTCGCCGCGAGCGCACTGTCCGACCACGCGAGGCGCAAGTTGCGCTGCTGCTCCTTGCTCCAGTTTCCAGTCGCGACGGCCGCCGCGAAATTGCTGCACGCGACGTCGTAGCGCATCTGCCGCTGCGCCAGATAGCCATGCTGCGCCAGTACCGCCGCACTTTTCGGAAAACGAACGCTCAGCGATTCCAGCAGCGCGTCCGCTTCGTCGACTTTCCCTTCGCGCCGGTACACATCCACGAGCAACAGCCCGAGTTGCTCGCTTCCCGGCTGAATCTTGAGGGCGCGCAACGCGTACGCTTCCGCGCGGGGCAGGTCGCCTGCGTTGATCGCCTTGTAGGCGCCATCGGCGAGCCGATAGGCTTTGGGGTTGAGCTGCTGGGCGGCGGATGCCGGCGCCTGCCAGGCGAGCGACAGGGCAATGGCCAGCGCGCTCAAGCGTGCGCAGCGCTTGAGGCCGGCCGCGATCGGACGTGTCGAGCGCTTCATGCCTGTTCTCCCGACGGCTTTTTCACCGGCACTGCCTGCTGCGTCGCGCCGTCGCCGTCGCGCAGCCGCGCGATTTCGACGAAGCGCGAATGCCGGCCGAGTTCGGCGGCGATCTCCGCATCGCAGGCAATGAAATAGGCGACGTTCGTTCGGGCGCCGCGCCGCACGACGTCCTGTTCGTCCTGCGTGAGCGGCCGCCCGACCGCGACGTTCAGCGTCCCGTCGGCGGCGGTCGAAAACGGAACGGCACGATACGCGTACTGCAGCTCGAATGCCAGCGAGTCCGCGAAGTGGCCCACCGCGACGTTGCCCAGGCTCACCCGCGGCAGATCCGCCTGCTCGGCGATCGCATCCGCCAGCGATTCGGTGGACAACGCACTGCCTTCGAGCAACAGTTCACCCAGCCGCTTGCCGCATGTCAGTTGCCGCTCGAGGCCGTCCTCCAGTTGCGCCGGGGAAACCACGCCCCAGCCGACCAGGATCTCGCCGATCTTGCGGCGCGCCTTCCCGAGTTCCTCGTTGGACAGGTATGTGTGACTGGTCTTGTCCCATGCGATTGGCCTGCCGCTCACCAGGTGGCCGACATAGATGCGCCACGCGCGACTCACCGCGCAGAAATTGATCAGGTTGTTGACGAACATCCTCGGGATCGAGAGCAGCCCCTGGAGCAGGCCGTTCAGCTTGCTGACGAAGTAGAAACGCTGTCCGGCACGGGCGAACAGCATGAGGGTGTTGACCCACAGCAGCGGCGTGACCCAGGCACCGGCCGTCACGAGTTGAGCGCTGGCGGGAATGACGTGACCGGCTTTCTGAAGCGCGGAAAGCAACACGAAGTTGAGCAGCACGCCATAGGCAATCACCGAAAACAGCGACGTCACGATGCCCTTGCGATCGTGGAAGAACATGTAGCGGGTGAGGAAGTCGCCCTTCCAGCCGAGTTGCTCCCAGCCTTGAAACGCGATGCCGAGAATCCAGCGCGCGCGCTGCCGGTAGGCGGTGCGGAATGTCTTGGGAAAG
Organism: Burkholderia sp. Bp8986; assembly: GCF_003854225.1. Classification (NCBI taxonomy): domain Bacteria; kingdom Pseudomonadati; phylum Pseudomonadota; class Betaproteobacteria; order Burkholderiales; family Burkholderiaceae; genus Burkholderia; species Burkholderia sp. Bp8986. The sequence continues at coordinate 48,635 of NZ_QTQM01000030.1, forward strand.
TACTCGCGCGTGGCCAGCAGGTTTCGACCGGCGGCACCGTCCTTTGCGCGCTTGCCGCCGGCATCGCGCACGATGTCCGAAAGCGGCGTGCGGGCGAAGGTTTCCTTCATGCCGAGGTCTCTCAACCGGAAGCTGAAGTCATAGTCCTCGGTCAGCGAACGCGTGTTGAACGGGCCGCCGTCGCGCGCCTTCATCGCGGCTTCGATCGCACGCCGGCTGTAGCACGACGCAACACCCGCGCCCGGGACGATACCGGTCAAGCGTGCCCGCACCGGCACGTCCTTCTGGTGCGTTTCGCTGAAATCGTCGAGATAGCAGCCGGCGACGAACTCGTTCCATTTCCGGGGCAACGACAGCACCGGAAGCTGGACCAGATCGCTCTCCGCCACCGCATGGTTGAGGTACTTGAGTTCGACCGGATGAATGACATCTTCGCAGTCGTGCATGACGACGCCCGCGAACTGAATATGATGGACCGCTTCGTAACGCAGGATCGCCTCGAGAATCCAGTTGAGGCAGTCCGCCTTGCAGGTCGGCCCGTCGTTCATGACCGTGGCACGCGTCACCCTGCCCGGATACCGGCGGACCATCCGTTCGACTTCCGCCGTGGTTTCGGCGTCGTTGTGATAGGTGCCGACGAAGATGACATACCGCTCGTACTCGATGGTCGCCAGCGTGTTTTCGATCATCTTGGCGATCACGTCGTACTCTTTCCATGCCGGCACCATGAGTGCCAGATGGCGCTCTTCCAGCGCGCGCAGCATGCCGATGTCGACGGTCTGCGATTTCTCGCGACGCAGGATGCGCCCGATTTCGAATGACCAGTAACAGCCATCCAGCGTCAGGTCATCCAGCGTGCTGACCAGGATGACGAGGGCGGTCACAATGGCGACAAGGTTGAGTGCATATAAATACGCACTCCATATCATATTATCCATTACCTTTCCGCGATTTTCGTCCGTCTGTATTTCTTCCTTCGTACGAACGGAAGACGAAACCGCCCCGTCCCCGTCGACCCCGTCACGTCCACTCCTGCGGCTAACGCCGCATCCGTTCTCGTCGTTCTCAAAAGACTCGAGGCTGCCTGGAGCGCTATTGATACGACCACGCAACATCACCAAAAATGCAACGTGTTCAGTGGATGACTTTTGACAGCCGGTTTCCCCGCTTGCTTGCGTTCGTCCCTGCGTGCGCCGGCGCTTGCAGCGCCCCCCCGATCCAGCGCTACGCAGTGCGCCCCATACACCGTCTTTTCGATACACAGCGCTTCAAGCAAGTCGTGCGCCATCGTCCACCACCCTTGCGCCTTCCGGGTACCGGGCGTGTGCCGCACACGATCGGCGAATCGAAACCGAGCCAAATGTTTCAGTGCTGAAACATGCGGACCGGCGTTCCGAATATGAGACGTTTGGCAGGTTCTCTACCCGCGCCCCCGATCATCGCGACCGGAGCGCGTCACGCGATTCCGTCGATCCTGGACGGACGGATCGACGATGAAACCGAAAATCCGGTGCCCCGGTCGCCGTTGGATGGATGCGCCGCCGGCTCGGTTGCCGCGTTGCCGTGGGCGGAACGAAACACGCAACCGGTTTCACCTGAATCGCTCAAACAGACGTTACGCGTTCGTCGGACCCAATTTCCGAAACCGGTCGCGTTGCATGCGTGAAACGTTTATCGAGACAATTTCGGACCGTCTCGACGCGCCGATTTTGGCGTCCCGGCCCGGTGTCCATTTGCGGCGGATGGTACAGAACTAGCTTGAAAGCCAACTGTCCGGTTTCGTTTCATTAACCGGGGTATTAAACGCAAAAAATAACGACATAACACCCGATTCTAAATCGGGCAATGGGGCGTGCTCGTTTCGTTAACGAGAATCCAATTTGCATATCAAAGGATGAAAATCATGCCCTCGCATCGCAATCGATTTTTTCGAATCGGGTTGAGCACCGTTGGGCTACTCCTTGCATTGAGTCCCGCGCTCGTCATCACCAGCGCGGTTCAGCATGCGAGTGCGCAGCAGACGAACCAGTCGTCCGGCGGCAAGATCAAGCCCCCGCCATTGCCAAACGGCTCTGCCCAAGTCAACGTGAAACCCGGCATGTCCGATGAGGATTGGGACAAGGCATACAAGGAGACGGGGCGCCCGAAGTTCAGCAGAAATTCCGTCAAGAAGCACGGCGGCAACGTCGAACGCGACTAGGGAGATACGGCCATGAAAAAGATCTTGATCGTCATAGCCCTGCTTGCCGGACTCGCGCAAATGACATTGCCGGGCACGGCGCACGCGCAGACCACGACCGCACATACGCTCGTGTTATACGACAACCCGGCCAACGACCCGTTTTCGAAGCTCGGCCTGATGTACAGCATCATGTTGAGGAACCTGCTCGGCCACTTCAATACGACCGTCGACCTGGTACCGATACAGAACTACACGTCCGGCATGATCGGGAGCCACGACGCCACGTTCTATATCGGCGACTACTACAACAATCCGATTCCGACGGCGTTCATGAGCGACGTGATGACCGCCACGAAAACCGTGGTCTGGTTCAAGTACAACCTGTGGCAGCTCGCGTGGAACACGGCCTATACGTTCAACCAGACCTTCGGATTCAGCTTCCTGGGCCTTGCTGGGATGAACGCGACGCCTTCGTCGAGCAATCCGAATCCCGGCTTCTACGACACCGTCACGTACAAGAACCTGGCGATGGTCAAGTACTACGCGTTCGACGCGTCGACCGGCGCCATCAACGCGGACCCGGATGTCGGCCTGACCCAGGTTCTCGATGCCACCAAGGCGCAAGTGCTCGTCACCATCAAGAACAGCAAGAGCGGCGCAACGACGCCCTACGTCATGCGCTCCGGCAAGTTCTGGTACTTCGCGGACATGCCGTTCTCCTACATCGGCCCGACGGATCGCTACCTGGTGATATGCGACATCCTGCACGACATCCTGCAGACCAATGCACCGGTGAATCATCGTGCGCTGGTCCGCCTCGAGGATCTGGACGCATTCACGACGACGAGCTCGATGAGGCAGCTGTCGGACTATCTGTACTCGAAGAGGATCAAGTTCACGATGGCGACCATTCCGTTGTATACCGACCCGAACGGATATTACAACGGCGGCGTGCCGGAGACGATTCACCTCGCACAGGCAACGGGCCTCAAGAGCGGGTTGAACTACGCGCTCCTGCGTGGCGGCTCGATCGTGATGCACGGCTATACGCATCAGTATGACTCGACGCCGAATCTTCAGAATGCGGTGAGCGGCAGCGACTTCGAGTTCTGGTACGCAGTCCAGAATCGTCCTGTCGACGAGGACTCGGTGCAATGGGCGAAAGGCAGAATGGCCGACGGCCTGCTCGAGTTCACGCTCAATGGCTACAAGATCGTCGGCTGGGCTGCGCCGCAGTACCAGATGTCGCCGATGGCATCAACGGCCACGGCGCAGACGTTCCCGACCACGTTCCAGCGGGCCGTCTACTACACGTCGACCAATCCGCAGATCGGGACGGGCGCGCCCAACCAGGACTTTTCTGCCGGGCAATTCTTCCCGTACATCATCAACTCCGATTACTACGGGCAACGAATCATTCCGGAGAACCTGGGCAGCCTTCAATACAACATCTGCAGTAAAGACCCGTTCTCGTGCATCACGTACACGTGGCAGCAAATCGTCACCAACGCGCAATACGGTCTGGCGGTGCGGGACGGCTTCGCGTCGTTCTTCTTCCATCCGTACTGGCTCGAGCCCGATCTCGGACTGCCCGCCTTCCAGGACTTCCAGAGTATCGTGACGGGCATCACGAATCTCGGCTACACATGGGCGGACGGCACGACGGCCAAGTGACGCGAGCCGGTGGAAGCCTCGTGCGACCCGCAGCAGCAAGGCGGGTCGCACGTTTGCATGTGATCGGCTACGATGTCGCGCAGGAATGCTTCCGGGGAGGCCGCGATGATCACGTACGCCATCCCGGCCTTGCGCGGGATTCGACTGCGTCTGGGCCGGTTCCGGCACGCAAGCCGGCCACGCCGGCGCGCGCGCGCGCCGCGTTCGTCCCGCGCGGCGATGCTCGCGGCCGTCGGGGCATCGCTCGCCGTGGCCGCGTGCAGCTGGACGGCGCATGACGTGCATGCCGACGGAATCGTCTGGCAGGTAGACAACGCGACGACGAATCCCGTCGGGAACTGGCAACAGCTCGGCGTGCACGATCTGTTGATCCAGTGGAGCGTCGTCGACGATACCGCGTACGTGCCCGACGCCGGCATCCGTCCCGCGGCACACCTTCCCGACTGGGGGCGCATCGGCCGCGAACCCTGGGCCAGAAACGTCATCCTGGGCCTCGCCGGTTACCAGGATGAAAAGCGAGCACGCACCCATCTGTCGACACTCGCGGACCAGTCCCTGGCGGTAGCGCGCACGCACGTCCCGCTGAATGTCACCGGCTACTACTTCCCGGTCGAAATCGACCCGACCTGGCAGGACGCGCCAAAGCTGGCCGATATCCTGAAGCGACTGCCGCGTCCGCTGTGGGTGAGCGTCTACGACCAGACCAATATCGGCGGGAAGGCGCTGGCGGACTGGCTCGTGTCGTGGCTGCCGTCGGACGTCGGGGTGTTCTTCCAGGACGGCTGCGGCGTCTATGCGCGCGAACCCTACGTCGCGCGCGCCTATGTCGACGAGCTGACCTCGCGCCTCGGAAAGCAACGTGTGCGGGTAATCGCGGAGGCCTTCCGGCCCGCCGAGCACGGGGGATTCCGGGCGGCCAGCGCCGACGAATTGAGCAGGCAGCTGACAACCTACCGTGGCTATCAAGTCTATCTGTTCGATGGCCCGCACTATGTGTCGGACAACCTCACACGCGAACTCCTCACGCGTCCGGCCAAGCCACCCGCGGCCGAGCCGGCCAAAACGAGTCCCTGATCCTGCTGCGCCGTGCTGCAATGCGGGGAGCGAGCCTCAGGGTGCCCGGCAACAGGTAAGCAACGCCCCGCCGAAACGGCGGGGCGCGATGCCCGACAGATGCTGCGCGGGCAATGCGCGAGCAGGACACGCGCGGCCGCATCGACGATTCGTTTCGATGCACGTGCCGGTCATCCGGTTGAACGCGCGAAGGTGCGTTGCAGGTCAGAACTCCATGTCGAGTTCGTCGATGTCTTCGTGCTCCGCCTTCGCGGCATCGATCCACTCCGCCACGAACGGATGCGCGAGCATGCGCATGCAGTACTCGGCGATATCGGGTTCGAGTTTCACGTCGTACGTCAGGAATCGCGTGACGACCGGCGCGTACATCGCATCGGCGATGCCGATCTGCTCGCCGAACAGCCAGGGGCCGCCATACGCAGCCAGACACGTGCGCCAGATCGTCACGATGCGCTCGATGTCGTGCTGCGCACGCGACCAGATCCGGAAGCCGGGAAAATGCGCACGCAGGTTCATCGGCAGCGCGGAGCGCAGCGCACTGAAACCGGAATGCATCTCGCCGCAGATCGACCGGCAATGCGCGCGCGCACGCCGGTCGTCGGGCAGCAGCCGCGCCTGCGGCCGGATTTCGTTCAGGTATTCGGCGATCGCGAGCGTGTCCCATACCGTGCTGCCGTCGTGCGTCAGGCACGGCACGAGAATCGACGGCGACAGCAGCAGCAGTTCCGCGCGCGATGCCGCATCGATCGGCACGCTGATCGTCTCGAACGCGAGCCCGCTCAGCTTCGCGAGCAGCCAGCCGCGCATCGACCACGACGAGTAATTGCGGCTGCTGATGGTCAACGTCGTCTGTCCGGTAACGTCCATGTCGTTCCCCTGCTGATTGCCGTTCGTACCCCTGCACCGAAAGCACGCACCGCGCCGTGCGAAGCGCACCACGCCTGTGCGAAGCATTCGCCGAAGTGGCGCAGCGCGCTGCCCGGGGCAGCGACACATCGAGTACGCCGAGCCTCGTTGGCAACGGCGGCGCATCGCATTCGGTCGTCGGGCCCCACGCGCCGCATGCATCGCCGCATGAGGCGCCGCGCGCGTCGCCACGCGTATCGCCGCATTCGCAAACCGCGTGCAACGCGCGTGCCAGCCGCACGCTGGCATACGGCTTGCCTCGCTCGACGTAACGCGACGCAACGAACGACGGCCATGAACCTGCTTGCCTATCCCTTCTACCAATGGTCTGCCGAATGCCTGCGTCCGGCGCGCGCATGGGCGGCCGCCACGCGCGCGACGATGTCGCTGTGGCCGCCCGCCACGTCGACCCCGACGGGCCGCATGGTCGACGCGCTGTGCGAACTGCTCGAATGCTGCGCGTTCTCGCACCGGCGTCCGGCGTTCGGCATCGCGTCGACCGTCGTCGACGGCGAAGTGGTGCCGATCGTCGAGGAAGCCGCGGCGGCCACGCCGTTCGGCACGCTGCTGCATTTCCGCAAGGCGCGGCCGGTGGCGCGCCAGCCTCGCGTGCTGATCGTCGCGCCGATGTCCGGGCATTTCGCGACGCTGCTGCGCGGCACGGTCAGCACGATGCTGGCCGATCACGACGTGTACATCACCGACTGGCACAACCCGCGCGACATCCCGCTCGCGGCGGGCCGCTTCGGCTTCGACGAATACGTCGGGCACGTGATCGATTTCATTCGCCACATCGGCCCGGATGCGCACGTGCTCGCGATCTGCCAGCCGACCGTCGCCGCGCTTTCGGCGGTCGCGCTGATGGCCGCCGCCGGCGATCCCGCCCAACCCGCGAGCCTGACGTTGATGGCGGGGCCGATCGACTGCCGCGTGAATCCGACGAAGGTCAACGCACTCGCCACGAGCCGGCCGATCGAATGGTTCGCGCGCAACCTGATCAGCGTGGTGCCGGCCGGCTTCGTCGGGGCGCAGCGCTGCGTGTATCCGGGCTTCGTGCAGGTCGGTGCGTTCATGTCGATGAATCCCGACCGCCATGCGGCGTCGTTTTCCGACCTGTACTACGAGCGCGCGAAAGGCGACCCCGCGAAGGCCGACACGCTGCGCCACTTCTACGACGAATACTTCGCGACGGCCGACCTCACCGCGGAGTTCTACCTGGAGACGGTCGAGAAGGTATTCCAGCAATACGCGCTCGCGCGCGGCGAGCTGACGGTCGGCGACCGGCTGGTGGAACCGGCCGCGATCCACCGCACCGCGCTGTTGACGATCGAGGGCGAGAAGGACGACATCTGCGCCGTGGGCCAGACGGTGGCCGCGCAGGAGCTGTGTTCGGGATTGCCGCCGTACCTGAAAACGCACCACGTGCAGACGGGCGCGGGCCATTATGGCGTGTTCAACGGCGGCCGCTGGGAAACGCAGATCTATCCGATCGTGCGCGCGACGATCCACGACAACGAGCCGTACGATCGCACCGCCGCCACGGACGGCAGCGCGAGCGGCGCGCACTACGTGACGCTGCGGGCGTTGCTCGACGCGCGCGCGGCCGGTCGCGACGCGACGGCGGCCGCGGCGCCATCCGATCACGTGCACTGAGCCCGCGCGGGATGGCAACGCTCGGTGCGGCACACCGGCGTTGCGCTCGAATCGCCCCGCCCGCACGGCGGGGCGCGGTGCCGTGCAGTGCGCGGGCGGCAACGCCCGCGCGTTCCGCCGGTGTTACGAACAGGCCTTGCCGTGCGACGCGTGGTAGCCCTTCGCCTTCGCATCGGCTTCCGACATATAGCTGCCGTGCTTCGTCTTGCCGTAGTACTTGTCGGTCGAGCAATGGTAGACCTTCGTGCTGTCGTTGGCCCACACCTTGCCCGCGCCGCCGCCGGGCGCCGCCGCGGCGGTCGTCGCGGGCGCGCTCTTCGCCGGGGCGGCGCCGGATGCGGCGGAAGCGACAGCCGCGCTCGCGGGGGCCGCGGCCGGTGCGCTCGCCGCGGCTGCCGACGCTGCGCCATACCACGTCTTCACGCCCTTGTGGCCGGCGCACGCGCCCTTCTTCGACGCGCCCGAGTAGAACGAGCCGTCCTTGCACAGCCCGGTCGTACCGGCCGGCGCGCTGGCCGGAACCTGTGCGAACGCACCGATCGACACACCCATGCCGGCGACGAGCGCGGCGATCAACATCGTCTTTTTCATGATCCTCTCCTGATTTGCCTGAACGGGAAAAGCGTCCCGACGCTTTGCCGGGAATAACGCGTCGCGGGTCAACGGACCCAGCGGCACACGCGGTGATGGTGGTGATCGAAATGGCACACGCGGTGCGAATGGGCTTCGGCCAGCGCCGGCACGAGGGTGGCACAGGCGACGGCCGTCACGGTCAGGATCTTCGCGATGCGGGTCATGGACATTCTCCTGGGTAGGCCAGCCGGTGGTCCGGCTGTTACGTCCTTAACGCCGGTCGCCGACGCGCCGTGCACCGCACCTGCATCGAATTGACGATCTTTGACACGGTGTAACGAAACATCACGCGAAGCTGACAAATTGCCACCTGTCTTTTCGATTTCCTTACGCGGCAAATGCTTCGGATATCGAATGACCCGGTCGGAACCCGAAGCCCGGACAGGATCCATAAAAAAACCGCCCGAAGGCGGTCTTTCTTGGTCACGCGGATGCCTCGCATCCGATGCGACGGAGGGCTACGCGCCCGCGTCGCCCCACGGCGTCGGCGCCGGCACCGCGCATGGCCCTTCGACGTCGATCGACTTGAAATCGGCCGGCCCGACGATCTCCAGGTACTCCATGTCGGGCGAGTAGTCGAACAGGTAGTGCACGATTCCCGGCGCCTGGTGCACGCAGTCGCCGGCGCTCACCAGCGTCTCGCGATCGCCGTACATGAAGCGCGCCCAGCCCTTCAGCATCATCACGATGTGGAACTCGGCCTCGTGACGGTGCCAGCCGGTGCCCGCCGCCGGTGCATGATTCGCCCTGACGAGTTGCGCGACGACCTTGCCGTTCGTCGCGGCCGCGATGCCGAGATCGCGATACAGGAAGAAGTCGCGCAGGCCTTCGCCTTGATATGCGGTGTCCTGCGGCTTCACGTGGGAAAACGCGGTAGGGGTCGGCGTGCTCATCGCGGCGCTCCTCGATCGAAAGAGTCGTCCGAAACAAGCATTTAGCGTTCCAGGCTGCAGCTGCCCCGCTTACTTGAGCCGCCCCGACAGGAACTGCCCGAGCCGCTCGCTCTTCGGGTTGACGAGAATCTCCCGCGGATCGCCCTCTTCCTCGATCTTCCCCTGGTGCAGGAAGATCACGTGGTTCGACACGTTGCGCGCGAAACCCATCTCGTGCGTGACGACGACCATCGTGCGGCCTTCCTCGGCGAGCTTCTGCATCACCTTCAGCACTTCGCCGACGAGTTCCGGATCGAGCGCCGACGTCGGCTCGTCGAACAGCATCACTTCGGGCTCCATCGCGAGCGCACGCGCAATCGCGACACGCTGCTGCTGGCCGCCCGACAGGTGCGACGGATACATGCCTTCGACGCGCGGCGCGAGCCCGACCTTCTCCAGATACTTGCGTGCCCGCGCAACGGCCTCTTCCTTGCCGATCCCCAGCACGGCCATCGGTGCCTCGATCACGTTCTCGAGCACCGTCATGTGCGACCACAGGTTGAAGTGCTGGAACACCATCGACAGCTTCGTGCGCATCCGCTGCAGCTGCTTCTGGTCGGCCACGCGCAGCGAGCCGTTACGGTCGCGCGCGGTCTGGATCGGCTCGCTGCCGATCGTGATCTGCCCCGAGCACGGCTGCTCGAGGAAGTTGATGCAGCGCAGGAACGTGCTCTTGCCGGAGCCGCTCGAGCCGATGATGCTGATCACGTCGCCGGCCTTCGCCTTCATCGATACGCCCTTCAACACCTCGTTGTCGCCGAACTTCTTGTGCAGGTTGTCAACGGTGAGCTTGTACATGCTTGGTCCTTCCTTGCGAATGCATTAGTGGCTGCGCGGCGAGAGGTACGCGAGCCAGCGCGTCTCGAGCTTGCGGAACGCCCAGATGAGCGTGAACACGACGATGGCGTACAGCACGGCGGCGATGCCGTAGGCCTGGAACGACATGTACGTCGCGGAGTTGACGTCGCGCGTGACCTTCAGGATGTCGGGAACGGTCGCGGTGAACGCGAGGGTCGTCGCGTGCAGCATCAGGATCACTTCGTTGCTGTAGCTCGGCAGTGAGCGGCGCAGCGCGGACGGCAGGATGATGCGCGTATAGAGCTTGAAGCGCGACATTCCGTAGGCCATCCCGGCCTCGATCTCGCCGGCCGACGTGGCCTTGATCGCACCCGCGAAGATCTCGGTCGCATACGCGCATTCGTTCAGCACGAACGCGAGCAGCGTGCAGTTCATCGCGTTGCGGAAGAACGTGTCGAGCAGCACGTGGTTGTGCACGACCTGCAGGCTGTAGATGCCGGTGTAGCACATCAGCAGCTGTACGTAGAGCGGCGTGCCGCGGAACACGTACGTATAGAGCCACACGGGGCCCGAGATCCAGCGGTTCGACGACGCGCGCGCGATCGCGAGCGGCACGGCGAGCGCGAAGCCGAACGCGATCGACACGACCAGCAGCCACAGCGTGATCGCGAGGCCGCTGAAGCGGTAACCGTCGGTATAGAGATAGCTTTGCCAGTACTGGCTGACGAGTTCGATCACAGTGCAAGCCTCCGGACGCCGACGGAATAACGCTTCTCCAGGTGGTGCAGCACGACGTTCGACACCGTCGTGATCGCGAGGTAGATCGCGCCGGCCGCGAGCGTGAAGAAAAAGAAATCGAGCGTGCTCTTGCCGGCGTCCTGCGACGCCTTCACGACGTCGGCGAGGCCGATGATCGACACCAGCGCGGTGGCCTTCACGAGCACCTGCCAGTTGTTGCCGATGCCCGGCAGCGCGAAGCGCATCATCTGCGGGAACAGGATGCGGTGGAACACTCGCCAGCCGCTCATCCCGTATGCGAAGCCCGCTTCGAGCTGGCCGCGCGGCACCGCGAGGAATGCGCCGCGGAACGTCTCGGTGAAGTACGCGCCGTAGATGAAGCCGAGCGTCACGACGCCGGCCACGAACGGGTCGATGTCGATCTGGTCCCAGCCGAGCAGGTCGGTCGCGTCGTTCAGCAGGATCTGGATCCCGTAGAACAGCAGCAGCATCAGCACGAGATCGGGTACCGCGCGGATCAGCGTCGTATAGAACGTGCCGACCGACTTGAGCACGCGGTTGGTCGAGAGTTTCGCTGCCGCGCCCGCGAGGCCCAGTATCAGCGACGCGGCAAGCGACAGCACCGCGAGCTTCACGGTCTCGACCGTGCCGGCCCACAACAGCGGGCCAAATCCTTGGAAGATCATATAAGGGATCCAGAACGATGTGGCTGGATTGTCAATAGCCATTAACCGCGCATCAAACGAGTTCTGCGCACTACCTGATGCCGTCTGCTCATCAAGCCAGAGGCATCACGCGAAGCGGGCGGCGCGCGCCACGGCCGGTGCGCGCCGCGAAGGCGTCAGCCGCCGTACACGTCGAATGCGAAGTACTTCTTCTCGAGCTTCTTGTAGGTGCCGTCCTTGATCATGTCGGCGATCGCATGGTCGATCTTCGCCTTCAGGTCGGCGTCGTCCTTGCGCAGGCCGATGCCGGCGCCGTTGCCGAGCGTCTTCGGATCGTCGATGTCTTTGCCGGCGAATTCGAAGTTCGCGCCACGCGGTGTCTTCAGGAAGCCGATATCGGCCTGCACCGCGTCCTGCAGCGCGGCGTCGAGGCGGCCGGACATCAGGTCCTGGTACACGCCGTCCTGGTTCTGGTAAGGCACGACCTGCACGCCCTTCGGCGCCCAGTAGGCCTTCGCGTAGGTTTCCTGGATCGTGCCCTGCTCGACGCCGACCGACTTGCCCTTCAGCGATTCGGCCGTCGGCTGCAGGTTCGCGCCCTTCTTCGCGACGAGGCGCGTCGGCGTGTTGAACAGCTTGTCGGAGAACGCGATCTGCTCGGCACGCGCCGGCGTCATCGACATCGACGACAGCACGCCGTCGAACTTCTTCGCCTTCAGCGCCGGGATCATCCCGTCGAAGTCGTTCTCGATCCACACGCACTTCGCCTTCAGGCGCGCGCAGATCTCGTTGCCGAGATCGACGTCGAAGCCGACGACCTTGCCGCTTGCATCCTTCGATTCGAACGGCGGATAGCTGGCGTCGACGCCGAACCGGATCGTCGACCAATCCTTGGCGTGGGCACCGACCGCGAGGCAGGCAAGGGCAATACTGAGCGCGAGTTTCTTCATGGCGTTCCTGTCATAGGCGAACTGGGCACGGGTCCCGTCGGGCGTCGCCGCCGCGAACCCTTCCAACCGGGAGGTCATCCGTCAGACGACTCTCCAAGTTGTACATACAACTTTGCCTTTTTCAGGTCACTGCCAGCAATCCGTGTTTATCTCTAATTGTCGGCGGATTGTTTACCTGAGCGAATTTTCCTTATATTTCAATTCGCTACACCTTACATGAAGCTAAACCCCTTGTTTCGGTGCGGATTCGGCACATCGTCGCCGCGCATGCATTTGTCTATACTTTTCGTTTGCCGCGCTCGCCGGCGCGGCGGCGGCGCTCCGTACGGCCCCTGCGGGCCCTTGGCCCGCGCGCCGGATGCGGGCCGGAATAACCCGAATCCCGGGCCCACAGTCCGGCCCGCGCGGCGTCGAACCCGGTACACTCCGCCCGGACACCGCACGAAGGCCCGCGCGCGACGGCACGCGGCCGCCGTCTCTCGAACAGCAATGCAATGACCACACCGATCTATCAGGAAATCAAGGACTTCATCCTCGCGCGCATTCATGCGGGCGAGTGGGCGGAAGGCGACCAGGTGCCGTCGGAAAACGAGCTCGCGCGCGAATTCAACGTCGCGCGGATGACGGTCAACCGCGCGCTGCGCGAACTGACGGCCGAGCAGGTGCTCACGCGCACGCGCGGCTCGGGCACGTATGTCGCGTCGCCGAAATACGAATCGACGCTGGTGGCGATCCGCAGCATCTCGGACGAAGTCGCCGCGCGCGGCCATGGGTATCGCGCGCAGGTGCTGGAGGTCGGCGCGGCCATCGCCGACGCGAAGCTCGCCGACGAGCTGCGGCTCGACGCCGGCAGCCCGATCTTCCGCTCACGCGTGCTGCACTTCGAGAACGACACGCCGGTGCAGCTCGAGGAACGCTGGGTCAATCCGGCCTGCGCGCCCGAATACGCACTGCAGGACTTCACGACGACGACGCCGAACCAGTACCTCACGCGCGTCGCGCCGCTGCAGCGGGTCGAATACCGGATCGAGGCCGCGATGCCCGATGCGCAAACGCGCCGCCACCTGACGATGGACGAGCGCGAACCCTGCCTGCTGCTGCATCGGCGCACGTGGTCGCAGGGGATGGTCGCGTCGGTGGCCAATCTGTGGCACCCGGGCAGCCGCTACCGGTTCACCGGGCATTTCTGACGCGGCGCCGGCGCGTTCACCGCATGCCGGGCCGCCCCCAGCGCTCGATCGCGGCGACCGCCCGCCGCACGCCGTCCTCCCGTGCGATCCGCGCGCCGAGTCCGGCGGCGCGCGCCTGCGTGTCGGCACGCGCCGCGAACGCGATCGCGCGTGCGAGCGCGGCGGCGTCCACGCGCCGGCCCGCCACCGGCGCATCGGCCACACCGAGCCGATGCAGCCGGTTCGCCCAGAAGAACTGATCGCCCGCGAACGGCACGACGACCGACGGAATGCCCGCCCGCGCGGCCGAATGCGTGGTACCCGATCCGCCGTGGTGGATCGCCATCGATACATGCGGAAACAACCGGTCGTGCGGCGTCTCGCCGATCACGCACACGTGCGCCGGCAGCATCGACGCATCGATGCCGCTCCAGCCCGGATGGAACAGCGCGCGCCGGCCGTCGAGCGCCTGCAGCAGCGCGCCGACCATCGCGGCGCGATCGAACCCGGCCATGCTGCCGAAGCCGATGTACACGGGCGGATCGCCCGCGCCGAGAAAGGTCGCCAGCGCGGGCGGCGGCGTCCACGCCGGCGCGTCGGCGTGCCACTGACCGCAGGCCTGCACGTGCGACGGCCAGTCGGCCGGATCGGACAGCAGCACGGGCGACACGCCGTACAGCATCGGATGATCGGTCCAGACGTGCCGGCGCGGCGTCAGGCCGCACACGCTGGCGCGCGCTGCATTGGTCGCGTTCCTGAACGCGTGCCACAGCAGCGCGTTCACGAGCCGATGGCTCGCGCGATTCAGCCAGCGCGGCACCTTGCCGGGCGGCAGGAACGGCGACGCGAATGCCGCGGTCGGCGTGATCGGAATCATCCCCGTGCCGATCGCCGGCACGCCGCGATACTCGGCGACCGACAGCCCGACGAACGACGCCAGCCCCGACACCAGGATCGCATCGCAACCGGCCGACGCGGCCGCGACTTCGCGCATCCATGCCGCCGTGTTCGCATTCGCGATCGCCGCGAGCGCCTTCGACGTGTCGTTGAAGCCGCCGCGCCCGCGCACCGCGTCCGACAACGCGCCATCCGGCGCGATCGCCGCGCGGATATCGCCGGACAACGGCGCGCACGGCACCCCGAGCGCGGCGGCCGAACCGAGCGTCGCGGCGTCGGCCAGCAACCGGACCTCGTGGCCCGCATCCAGCAGCGCACGGCCGAGCGCCGCAAGCGGACGCGTGTCGCCTTCGGTGCCGTAAGTGACGATGACGAGCTTCATGCCTGGACTCCCCCTGCACGATGCAGGCAAGTGGATTCATAAAAATGCACGTCGTATACTAATGCAATTCGTGCACTTTCATTCGATACCGAACCATGCCGACGACGACCGACGCTCCGGGCCGCCGCGCACGCAAGCGCATCCAGATGCTCGCGCATCTCGCCGACACCGGCGCCCGCCTGTTCGATGTGCATGGCTACGATGCCGTGACGATGGAGCAGATCGCCGCGCAGGCCGATGTCGCGAAACGAACGCTGTACAACCACTTTCCGACGAAGGAAGCCGTGCTCGCGCACTGGCTCGAAGGCGAACTCGCGCGCGACCTCGCGCACCTGCAGCGCGACGTGGCGCGACGGAAGACCTTCGCGTCGCGGATCGCCTGCGTGCTCGACGCGTCGGCCGCGTGGTGCGAGCAGCACCCGGTGTACCTGCTCGCCTACCTGCGGCATCGGTTCCTGAGCATCGGCGTGACGGAAGCGGAAAGCGGGAAGGACGACGGCAGCGACATCGCGCTCGTGTGGCAGCAGCTGATCGCGGCCGGACAGCAGGCGGGCGAACTGGACCCGGCGCTGGCGGCCGACCAGCTCGCCACGTGGTTCCATCATCTGTATCTCGCGGCGATGCTGCGCTGGCTGACCGTGCCGGGCTTGTCGCTGAAGCGGGAATTCCGGTCGGTCGCGAAGCTGTTCGTCGAAGGCGCGCAAGCGAAAGGCTGAGCGGCCGCCCAAGCGACGCTCGGGCAGGAAGGTGCGCGCGCATCGAACGTGCACGCCGGGCGCGCGCGCTGGCCTGCGATCTGGAACACCATCCGGAATCGCTGCTGCCCGGCAACGCGGGCGACACGCAACCGGCCGACGCGTCGCGCTCCGCGAGCGAAGACCGCTGAACGCTTCGCGCGATGCGCCGGGATTTTTACAACGCATGCACGCACGGGATGCCAAATCTTCCGCGCAGCAGTATGCTGATGTCGTACGGCCCCGCACGATGCCTCGGGCAATCCCTTAGTCCGCACGTCGTCGCGCCGCCGTCGCGACCGCAATCATGCGTTTGCAAGGAGGGCTTCGTGATGGCTACCATGCATCAGCACTTCCACCTCGAACTACGGCACGCCACGGCGCCGACGTATTTCATCAGCTACCTGTTTCCCGCCTTGCTGTTCGTCTACGAACTGCTGCGCGTCGGCCAATGGATCCGCGATCACGGGATGCAATTCGCCGCGTTCAAGCAGATGGGTTACGAGTACCTGCTGATGCTGCTGTTCGTCGGGCTGCAGATCGTCGTCGAGGCGATCTTCCTGCTCGGCGCCGCGATGCGCCGCGACAATCGCGACTTCGAACACCGGTTGCCGAACGTGGTCCTCGGCATCGGCTGCTCGATCGCGATTCTCGCGCTCGATCTCGCGATCCAGCTGTCGTTCTGAGCGCCGGCGGGCTCGGCCCGCCGGTCGCATCGCGCGCCTGCGCCCGGCCGTTCAGGCGAGCGCGCCGCGCAGGAACGTCGCCACGGCCGCGAGTACGTCGCCGCTCCGCTCGCGATGCGGCATGTGTCCGCATCCGTCGAGCAGCAGGAACGACGACGGCCCCGCGACGCGCGCGGCGATCCGCTTCGGATGCACGTCCGACCCGTACTCGTCCTGCTCGCCGTGAATCGCGAGCGTCGCGCAGCGCACGCGCGGCAACTCGTCGTCGAGGCTCCAGCCGCGAAACGCCGGCGACAGCCACGTGCCGACCCACGCACGCAGCACCCATTCGGCCTTGTCGCCGTGATAGCGCACGAGCCGCTCGAGCTGGCCCGGCGCGTCGAACTGCTGCCCCGCCTCGCGAATGCCGTCGAGCGTGCGATCCTCGACGAACGCCTGCGCGGCGACCGTCACCAGCGCGCGGCAACGCGCGGGATACGCGGCCGCGCAGCCGACCGCCATGCCGCCGCCGACGCTGTGCCCGAACGCCACGAACGCATCGATGCCGAACCGTTCGAGCAGCGCGCGAAAGCCCTGATCGGCCTCGTCGCGCACGAACGTCGTGCCGAGCTGTCCCGGATGGCGGTCGGACCGGCCGAAGCCGAGCCGGTCGTATGCGATCACGTCGCGTTGCGTGGCGCGCGCGAGTTGCGCGGGGAAGTCGCGCCAAAGTTCGACACAGCCGAGTGAATCGTGCAGCAGCACGATCGGCGCGGCCGGCATAGGCGCGGCCGGCCCGGTCGCGGCCGTCGCCTGCGCGGGCCCACCGCGCCAGCGTTTCGCGAAGAGACGCCCTTGCGGCGTCTCGACCCAGGTCTCCTCGGTCACGATTTCAGTCATGTGCATGTCATCGTCTGCATGAAGGCTGCATGAAGGCGGCCGCACGCGGGCGGACCGCAGAATGCCGACGATGGTGGCCGGCCGACGCGCGCGGCGTCAAGCAAGCCCCCACCGCCCGCGCGCTCATTCGGGCTGCGGCGGCAGATACTCCATCTGCGACTCGTCGTACAGCCGGTAGATCAGCGCCTGCATCGCGCGGATGTCCTCCGATTCGTCGAGCATCCGCATGCTCATGATGATCGGCGACACGAGTTTCGGATCGTCGAGCGGCTTGTAGCTGATGTCGTCGCGCTTCAGCCCGTACACGCTGTGCGGCACGACCGACACGCCTTCGCCCATCGCGACGAGCCCGAGCGCGATCTGCAGTTCGCGCGTCTCGTAGATCTTGCGCGGCTGCAGCGCGCGATCGTGGAATGCCGCGAGCACCTGGTCCGCATAGCTCGGCCGCGGCGCCTTCGGGAAGATGATCAGCGTGTCGTTCACGAGATCGTGCAGCGACAGCACGGGTTTCGCGCCGTCGAGCACGTGACCGACCGGCAGCGCGACGATCATCCGCTCCTCGCGCAGCACGACGCGCCGCACGCTCGGGTCCTCGTGACGGATGCGCCCGAACCCTACGTCGATGCGCCCTTCCTTCAGCGCCTTGATCTGGTCCATCGTCGACATCTCGTGCAGGCTCAGCTCGACGGCCGGATACTCGCTGCGAAAGCGCCGGATGATCTTCGGCAGCATCCCGTACAGCGTCGAGCCGACGAAGCCGACCGACATGCTGCGCTCGATCTTGCCGACCCGCTTCGTCATCGATTCGAGCTCGGTGGTCTGCGCGAGCAGCTGCACCGCGTGCGAATAGAAGAACCGCCCCGCGTCGGTCAGCTTCAGCGGCCGCGCGTTGCGCTCGAACAGCGGCACGCCGAGCGCGTCCTCGAGCTGCTGGATCTGCCGGCTGAGCGGCGGCTGCGCGATGTGCAGGCGCTCGGCCGCGCGCGTGAAATTCCGCTCCTCGGCAACCGCGACGAAGTAGCGGAGGTGTCTCAACTCCATGTTCGAACCCTCCCGGACAGGCCACGGACGTTCATTCGGCCCCGCGCACACACGTGCCGCGCCGGTCGTCCCGTGAGCGCCTGCTCCCGATGCCATGACGATACCTCAGCCCGCGCCGATACCGGCGCGAGCCGCGCCGCGCCCGCCCTCGCGGGCGGCGCACCGCGCAAAGCCGCAAAGCAAAACGGGAAGCCGCCTGGCTTCCCGTTGCTTCATCGACGCCGCGTCGCGGCAGCGTCCCGACCGCGCGTCATGCCTCGGTCGCGTACAGCGCATCGCGCTGCGCGTCGCTCAGCGAGTCGAGCGGCACGTCCGGCAGCCGATAGCAGATCATCGTGCCGTACAGCTCGGCCAGGCAGTTGCTGCCGGCGTCGAGCGCGTAGCCGTCCTCGCCGTCCGGCGCCGGCGGATACACTTCGCGCCACGCGTTGATCGCGGCTTCGATTCGCACGATGGAAACGGGTCCGGCCTTCCGCTCGGCGGGTGATGCGCTCATGGATTCCTCTGGATTGCGCGCTCCGCGGGCCGGGCCGGCCGCGGCGGAACGATGGAAACGCCGGGCGCCGCCGGCCGCCGCAACAGGCGCGCGCCGGATGCCCGATCCGCGCCGCGCTCGTCGCGCCGGCCGGGCCGTGGCCCGGTAGGGTCGGGAAATATAACCGGCTTTGACCCCGTGCAGCGCAAAGCCGACAAAAAAAGCGGGTTCGGCGCCGGCTGGAACGGTATCGGGAACGACGCACGCGTCGGCTACCGACGTCGGCGGCACACCGCGTCGCCCGGATGTCCCAACGAAAAACGGGAAGCCCGCGGGCTTCCCGTTTTCATCGCGCACCACGCGGCCGGTGGCCGCACCGGCATCAGCCGACGGTTTCGCGGTTCTCCACGCGCTGCAGCTGCGCGCTGCGGTTCGCGGCCGCCCACGGCGCGATCTCCATGTCCTCGTAGCGCACGAAGCGGCTCTTGTTCAGGAGCCGGTAGCCGAGCCACACGACGAGGAACAGCGGAATGCCGACGTAGGTCGCGGCCACGCCCGCCCAGTCGATCCGGTTCGCGAGAAACGCCTGGTAGTCCTGGCCGAGCGCGATCACGAGACATAGCACGAACGCGAACAGCGGGCCGAACGGAAACCACTTCGACTGGTACGGCAGCTGGTCGACCGCGTAGCCCTGCTTCACGTAGCCCTTGCGGAACCGGTAGTGGCTGATCGCGATGCCGAGCCACGCGATGAAACCCGTCATCCCCGACGTGTTCAGCAGCCACAGGTACACCGTCTTGTCGCCGTACAGCGACGTGAAGAAGCACAGCGCGCCGACGGCGGTCGTCGCGTACAGCGCGTTGCGCGGCACGCCGCCCGGCGACAGCTTCGCGAACAGCTTCGGCGCACGGCCTTCCGTCGCGAGGTTGTAGAGCATCCGGGTCGACGCGTACATGCCCGAGTTGCCGGCCGACAGCACGGCCGTCAGGATCACCGCGTTCATCACGCCGGCCGCGAACGCGAGGCCCGCGTGGCGGAACACGAGCGTAAACGGGCTCACGCCGATGTCGGTCACGTCGCTCTTCAGCAGGTTCGGGTCGGTATAGGGAATCAGCACGCCGATCACGAAGATCGCCAGCACGTAGAACAGCAGGATCCGCCAGAACACCTGACGCACCGCGCGCGGGATCGTCGTGCGCGGGTTCTCCGATTCGCCGGCCGCGACGCCGATCAGCTCGGTGCCCTGGAACGAGAAGCCCGCGATCATCGCGACGCCCATCAGGGCCGGCAGGCCGCCCGCGAACGGCGCATCGCCGATCGTCAGGTTGCCCCAGCCGTTGCCCGGCGCACCCTTCAGAATGCCGAAGATCATCAGCAGGCCGACGCCGATGAACGCGACCACGGTGACGACCTTGATCAGCGCGAACCAGTATTCGGCTTCCCCGAAGCCGCGCACGGTCAGCGCGTTGAGCAGGAACATCACGCCGAGAAACGCGGCGCTCCACCAGACGCCCGGCACGTCCGGGAACCAGTAGTGCATCACGAGCTGCGCGGCGACCAGCTCGACCGCGATCGTCACGGCCCAGTTGTACCAGTAGTTCCAGCCGAGCGCGAAGCCGAAGCCTTCGTCGACGTATTTCGCGCCGTAGGTCGCGAACGAACCCGACACCGGCATGAACGCGGCCATTTCGCCGAGGCTCGTCATCAGGAAGTAGACCATCAGGCCGATCAGCATGTACGCGACCATCGCGCCGCCGGGGCCGGCCTGCGAGATCGACGCGCCGGACGCGACGAACAGGCCCGTGCCGATCGAGCCGCCGATGGCGATCATCGTCAGATGGCGCGCCTTCAGCGCGCGATGAAGCTTGGGTGGGTTCGCGGACGAACCGGGTTGGTCGGAATTCGGGATTGCGGACATAAACGAGACGAACGTTGAGCGGGCCGGCATCCGGGGCCGGCGCATGCGGGATCGGGGCGCGTCGCGCCGCCTGTTGCGATGCATTCGATGCGGCCCCGATACGCGTTGCGCGCCGGGCGCCAGCGGCGAAGCGCGGATTCTACCTGATTCGCCGTCGGAACCGCTCGGGTCCGGACACCCCGGCGCCGCATGCCGACGCGGGGTGAGCCGCGACGGTGCACCTCCCCGCCCGATACGCAATCGCGCCGGCGCAATAGTCCGATCCTGTATTAAAACGACAAAATCGATCGATATGCCCTAATAATCAGACAAAATACCGGCCACCCATAATCGCGATTCAAATCGAAACGAACACCCGGCTCAAGGTAATGATGCGTAATCGTTCCGAATCGGATTGGCGCATGCATGTTTTGCATCGAGCGGCGAATTTCGGGAATTCGCGAGATAATGCCGACTAATGCGAATTAATCAGAGCGCGGAATCGTCGACGACGCACATATCCGCCGCCTGCCCCGAGGATGATGCCACCCACGCCGCTCGCTACGCTGCGCCGTCATACCGCGACGGCCGTGGCACGCATACTGTCGCCCCGCGGCGTGCTCGTCGCCGGCGTCGTGCTGCTGCTGTTCAGCTGGGGACTCTCGACGTCGCTTTTAATCGAGGCACGCCACGACGCGTATGACCATGCGGTCGAAAATGCGCGCAACCTGATGCTGCTGATCGAGCGCGATATTTCCCGCAATATCGAACTGTATGATCTTTCGCTGCAAAACGTCGTCGACGGGCTCGCCGATCCGGAACTGACGGCATTGCCGCCGCGCCAGCGTCACCGGCTGCTGTTCGACCGCGCCGCGACCGGCGCGTATCTCGGCGCCATTTTCGTAATGGATCCGCACGGCAATATCGTGATCGATTCGGCCGCATCGCCGCCGCGACAAGGCAATTTCGCCGACCGCGAGTATTTCACCGTGCATCGCGACCGGCTCGTGCAGGGCCTCTATATCAGCCGGCCCTATGCGTCCCGGCTGCGCGGCGGCGCGCTGACGATCGCGCTCAGCCGCCGGATCACGCTGGCCGACGGCCGCTTCGGCGGAATCGTCGTCGGCACGCTCAACATCGGCTACTTCCGCGCGCTGCTCGACGGGCTCGCGGTCGGCCAGCACGGCAGCGCGGCGATCGTCGAGGACAACGGCGCGCTCGTCTCGCGCCTGCCGTACGATCCGCGCGTGGTCGGCCTCGACCTTCACCACTCCCCGCTCTTCATCAAGGCGCAGCGCAGCAGCGAAGGCGTGCTGACGGGCGTCGGCGCGATCGACGACGTGCGGCGCATCTACGTCTACAAGCATCTCGCGCATCTGCCGCTGATCGTCGACGTCGCGCCCGCCGAGATCGACATCTACGCGCCGTGGCGCCATCGCGCGATCTGGACCGCCGTGCTGATGGGCCTGTTTACCGTGTTCATCCTGGGAGGCTCGCTCGCGCTGTCGCGCGAACTCGAGCGCCGGCAGGTCACCAAGTTGAATCTGTACCGGCTCGCGCATACCGATTCGCTGACCGGGCTCGACAACCGCGGCACGTTCGATGCCGTGCTCGCGAAGGAGGCGCAGCGCGCGTCGCGCAGCGGCCGGCCGCTGTCGGTGCTGTTCGTCGACGTCGACCATTTCAAGGCGTTCAACGACTACTACGGCCACCTCGCCGGCGACGACGTGCTGCGCCGCGTCGCGCAATCCGCGTCGCGCTGCCTGCGCCGCGACAGCGACCACGTCGCGCGCTACGGCGGCGAGGAATTCGTCGTCACGCTGCCCGACACCGACGCGCAGGGCGCGGCGACCGTCGCCGAAGCGATCCGCCGTGCGATCGCCGGGCTCGACATCGCGCACGTCCGCAGCCCGTACGGGCACGTGACGGCGAGCATCGGCGCGGCGACCAGCGCCGGCGGGCGCGTCAACGCCGCGACGCTGCTGCGGCAGGCCGACGCGGCGCTGTACCACGCGAAGTCCGGCGGCCGCAATCGCGTGTCAAACGCCGAGGCGAATACGGCCGACGCGTGACGCGGCGGCCGGCGGCACCCGCGCCGCGCCGTCGTGGACAGCCCGCGCGCGTTCGGCTAGCGTTACGTCAGCCGCGCGTGCGGCGCGGCGCCGGCCCGCCCGCGCCGCACGCGCATTCCGGCCATCCCGCCGGCCACCCCCGCTCCGTCATGACCGCCCAGTTCCCTGCCCGATTCCCGCCGCTCCTGCGCCACGCGCTCCGTCCCCTGCTGGACCCGTACCGTCGCTACCGGCACGCGAAGCTGATCCATGCGGCGCGCGTCGCGCTCGCGATCCTCGTGTCGATCGCCTTGTCCACCGGCCTGCGCGTGCCGCACGGCGAATGGTCGACGATCACCGTGCTGATCGTCGTCGGCGGGCTGCAGCACCACGGCAACATCCGCAAGAAGGCGGCCGAGCGCGCGCTCGGCACGTCGATCGGCGCGCTCGCGGGGCTGGGGCTGATCCTGCTCTACTCCGTCCTGCACGCGCCGCTCGCGATCTACCTGCTGATGGCGATCGCGTGCGGGCTCTGCGCGTATCACGCGATCGGCAAGGCCGGCTACATCGCGCTGCTGTCGGCGATCACGATGGTGATCGTCGCCGGGCACGGCGACAACGAGATCGTCGACGGCCTGTGGCGCGCGGTGAACGTGCTGACCGGCATCGCGATCGCGCTGGCGTTCTCGTTCGCGCTGCCGCTCTATGCGACCTACTCGTGGCGCTACAAGCTCGCCGACGCGCTGCGCGCGTGCGCGGCCGTGCATGCGCGGCTCGCGGGCGACCGCCACGTGAGCGACGACGCGCACCTGAAGGAAATGGCCGCGCTGAGCGCGCTGCTGGTGCAGCTGCGCTCGCTGATGCCGTCGGTGTCGAAGGAATGCGACATCCCGGTCACGCAGCTCGAGGCGATCCAGCGCGGCCTGCGCCTGTGCATCGGCTATCTGGAGATCCTGTCGAGCACGGTGCCGGCCCGCGACGACCTCGCCGCGCGCGAATACATGCGCACCGAGATGAAGGCGATGAACCGGCGCATCCGCGACACGCTCGTCGGCGCGAGCCGCGCGCTCAAGTTCGGCACGCCGAGCCGGCTCACACCGCGCCGCCGGCCGGCCGAGCCGCCGCACGACGCCCCGCCGGCGCAGTTGTCGGGCTACGTGTCGATCACGGCCAAGCTGGCCGGCGAAGTGGATCAGTTGCGCGAGAAACTGCTCGATACCGCGCAGGCGTGGAATATCTGAACCTGGAGCCTTGACGATTCGAAGGCCGACGGACGCCGGGCGCCCCAGGACATCTTTCATTAGCCTTTCATAAAGGTGGCCCGGCATCCTGAGCGCGGATGCCGCACCGGCCGCCCGATCTGGCCCCGCCAATCGGGCGTGCGCGCCGGCGCGCCTTCGCCAGTTTCGACCGCCGTCCGAGGCCGTTTCGCGCCGGATTCTCCGGCCGGTTAACCGCCCGCCAGGCCCGTCGCGACAGGCCCGAAGACGTATTGGCGCGAAAATCAGGTCTTGCCCCAACTTCCCGGACAGCCGATACTCGCATATTCCGCGAAATACGATCCCACCGGCTTCAATCCACGGTAATTCCTATGAGCACGATTCTCGAAAGCCTCCCGACCGGCCAGAAGGTCGGTATCGCCTTCTCCGGCGGCCTGGACACCAGCGCCGCGCTGCACTGGATGAAACTGAAGGGCGCCGTCCCGTACGCATACACGGCGAACCTCGGCCAGCCCGACGAAGACGATTACGACGCGATCCCGAAACGCGCGATCGAATACGGCGCAGCCGGCGCCCGCCTGATCGACTGCCGCGCGCAGCTCGTCGCCGAAGGCATCGCCGCGCTGCAAAGCGGCGCGTTCCACATCACGACCGCGGGCGTCACGTACTTCAACACGACGCCGATCGGCCGCGCCGTGACGGGCACGATGCTCGTCGCCGCGATGAAGGAAGACGGCGTCAACATCTGGGGCGACGGCAGCACGTACAAGGGCAACGACATCGAGCGTTTCTACCGCTACGGCCTGCTCGTGAACCCGGATCTGAAGATCTACAAGCCGTGGCTCGACCAGACGTTCATCGACGAACTCGGCGGCCGTGCCGAAATGTCCGAATTCATGAACCAGGCCGGCTTCGCCTACAAGATGTCGGCCGAGAAGGCGTATTCGACCGACTCGAACCTGCTCGGCGCGACGCACGAGGCGAAGGACCTGGAAAGCCTCGAAAGCGGCATCAAGATCGTGAACCCGATCATGGGCGTCGCGTTCTGGCGCGACGACGTGAAGATCGCCGCCGAGGAAGTGACGGTGCGCTTCGAAGCCGGCCAGCCGGTCGCGCTGAACGGCGTCGAGTTCAAGGATCAGGTCGAGCTGCTGCTGGAAGCGAACCGCATCGGCGGCCGCCACGGCCTCGGCATGAGCGACCAGATCGAGAACCGCATCATCGAGGCGAAGAGCCGCGGCATCTATGAAGCCCCGGGCCTCGCGCTGCTGTACATCGCATACGAGCGTCTCGTCACCGGCATCCACAACGAAGACACGATCGAGCAGTACCGCGAGAACGGCCGCCGTCTCGGCCGCCTGCTGTACCAGGGCCGCTGGTTCGACCCGCAGGCGATCATGCTGCGCGAAACGGCGCAGCGCTGGGTCGCGCGCGCGATCACCGGCGAAGTGAAGATCGAACTGCGCCGCGGCAACGACTACTCGATCCTGAGCACGAAGTCGCCGAACCTCACGTATCAGCCGGAACGCCTGTCGATGGAGAAGGTGGCGTCGACGTTCTCGCCGCGCGACCGGATCGGCCAGCTGACGATGCGCAACCTCGACATCACCGATACGCGCGACAAGCTGCGCGTGTATTCGCAAGTCGGCCTGCTGACGCCGGGTGAAGCGTCGGCGCTGCCGCAGATCAAGGGCGACGACAAGTAAGTCGCTTCGTTCGACGCCGGGGCGCGTAGCCGATACGCGCCCCGGCCGGGCAGGCCGTATGTGCATCGGTGCACGCGCGGCCTGCTGCTTCTTCCTCCGCTTCTTTCCCTTCCTGCTCTACTCGCGCCACCGCGTCACGCGCAAACGGCGCTGCAAGGCTACGGCAATCGTGGCAAGCTGCCAGTCGTCCGATTTCCGGCCCGGCTCATGACTTCCCTCACCATCATCCACCTGAACGGCCCGATCAACAGCGGCAAGACGACGATCGGTCGCGCGCTCGCGCAGCGGCTGCCCGATGCGCGCTTCATCGACGGCGACGATCACGACGCGCCCGACGACGCCCCGTTCGACGTGCAGTGGGCGATCGCGCTGGCGCGCCTCGTCAAAGAGATCGCGCAGGCACGCGAACGTCATCTGGTGATCGCCTATCCGATCGGCGACGCGGAATTCGACCGGCTGCGCGCAGCCTGCGACGCACGCGACGCGCGCCTGTTCGTCGTGACACTCGCGCCGCCGGAAGCGATCGCGGCGTCGGATCGCGGCACGCGCGCGCTGACGGACTGGGAGCGGCAACGTATCGCCGAGATGTATCGCGAAGGGTATGCGGCGCGCGCGTTCAGCGATTGCTTCGTCGACACGTCGAAAGCGTCGGCCGATGCGTGTGCGCAGGAGATCGCACGAAGCGTGCAGTCGCCGAACGTGTAGCGGGGAAACCGGCGCGCGCGAGGGGCGGAAGTCGCGTCACACCGCGTAGTGGGCAAAGGCCTCGCGCATGCGAGCGCCGGCACCCTCCACACAGTCGCCACGTCCGGCAACGCGCGCTGCCTGCAATTCAATGATGATGCCGCACCCCCGCCACGACCTGCTCGCGCGCCCCCTTGCGGCTCAGCATGAGCGTGACGACCGCCGACACCGCGAGCGTGCCCGCCACTACGTACAGCCCGGCCGCATAGCCGCCCGTCACGTTCTTCAGCCAGCCGATCGCGAACGGCCCGACGAAGCCGCCGAGGTTGCCGATCGAGTTGATCATCGCGATCCCCGCGGCCGCGCCGGCGCCGGACAGGAACGCGCTCGGCATCGCCCACAGCGGCGCCTTCGCGGCGCTGATCCCGATGTTGACGACGACCAGCGCGAGCACGGTCAGGAGCGCGGTGCTCGCCTGCCCCGCGAACACGAAGCCGATGCACGCGAGCACGCACGGAATCACGACATGCCACGTGCGTTCGCCGGTGCGATCCGAATGCCGCGCCCAGCCGATCATCGCGACGACCGCGGCGATGCTCGGGATGCCGGTCAGCAGGCCCGTCTGCCACGCGGTGAAGCCGAACTGCCTGACCATCAGAGGCGCCCAGAGGCCGAGCGTATAGAGCCCCGCCGACGTGCCGAAGTAGATCAGCGCGAGCGCCAGCACGCGCGGGTCGCGCAGCGCCTGCCACGCGCCGGCCGTGTGCCCGGCATGCGCGTGCCGCGCGTCGGCCTCGGACTTCAGCTTCGCGACCAGCCAGTCGCGCTCGTCCGGCCGCAGCCACGCGGCCTTCGACGGCGCATCGGTCAGGCACTTCAGCACGACGAAGCCGAGCAGGACCGCGGGCAGCGCCTCGACGATGTACAGCATCTGCCAGTCGGCGAGCCCGAACAGCGGCGGCATCTGCATGATCGCGCCCGACAGCGGCGAGCCGATCGCGGTCGAGATCGGCGCGGCCGCCATGAACCACGCGGCCGCCACCGCGCGCTGCTTCACGGGAAACCACAGGCTCAGGTACAGGATGATGCCGGGGAAGAAGCCGGCTTCCGCGATGCCGAGCAGGAAGCGCAGCACGTAGAAG
Organism: Burkholderia sp. Bp8986; assembly: GCF_003854225.1. Classification (NCBI taxonomy): domain Bacteria; kingdom Pseudomonadati; phylum Pseudomonadota; class Betaproteobacteria; order Burkholderiales; family Burkholderiaceae; genus Burkholderia; species Burkholderia sp. Bp8986. The sequence goes on from NZ_QTQM01000030.1 coordinate 75,803, forward strand.
CTCGTCGGCCCGGCTGCGAACGCGGACACCGCCGACACGATGCCCCACGTGATCATCACGCGCGCGATCCAGATGCGTGCGCCGACGCGATGGAGAATCAGGTTGCTCGGCACTTCGAACAGAAAGTAGCCGATGAAGAACAGGCCGCCGCCGAGTCCGAACGCGGTCGGCGACAGGCCGATCGCCTTGTTCATCGTCATCGCCGCGAAGCCGACGTTGACGCGATCGAGAAAGCTGACGAAGTAAAGCAGCATCACGAACGGAATGATGCGCCACATCAGTTTCCGCGCGACGCGGGTTTCCAGATCCGCTTGCATGTGTCTCCTCCTTCGAGGTCGAGTCGCGCGCTGTCCGCGCGGGCTCGGTGGGTACCGCCGGCATTACGACGAAGCGTGCGCGCCGGCACCCGGCTCGCGTCGAATGCGCGAGTCGCGGGCAAAAAATCCGGGGGGCGGCGAACGGAAGGCGACCGGCTGCGCGTGCGGCCGTCGCCGTCCTCATCGCCGTTCTCGTTACTGTCAGGCGGCGACCGCCGCGTGCGCGACGCGCTCGCAGACGGCGGCCGTCACCTGCGCGGTCGTCGCGCTGCCGCCGAGGTCGCGCGTATGCAGCGACGGATCGGCCGTCACGGCCTCGATCGCCTGCATCACGCGCGCGGCCGCTGCCGTCTCGCCGAGATGCTCGAGCAGCATCACGACCGACCAGAACGTGCCGACCGGATTCGCGAGGCCCCGGCCCATGATGTCGAACGCGGAGCCGTGGATCGGCTCGAACATCGACGGATAGCGGCGCTCGGGATCGATGTTGCCGGTCGGCGCGATGCCGAGGCTGCCCGCGAGCGCGGCCGCGAGATCGCTGAGGATGTCCGCGTGCAGGTTGGTCGCGACGATCGTGTCGAGCGACGCCGGGCGGTTCACCATGCGCGCGGTCGCGGCGTCGACGAGTTCCTTGTCCCACGTGACGTCGGGGAATTCCTGCGCGACCTGCTTCGCGATCTCGTCCCACATCACCATCGCGTGACGCTGCGCGTTGCTCTTCGTGATGACGGTCAGCAGCTTGCGCGGACGCGACTGCGCGAGCCGGAACGCGAAGCGCATGATGCGTTCGACGCCGGCACGCGTGAGGATCGACACGTCGGTCGCCGCCTCGATCGGATGCCCCTGGTGCACGCGACCGCCGACACCCGCGTATTCGCCCTCCGAGTTCTCGCGCACGATCACCCAGTTCAGGTCGGCCGGCCCGCAGCGCTTCAGCGGCGCGTCGATGCCGGGCAGGATGCGCGTCGGCCGCACGTTCGCGTACTGGTCGAAGCCCTGGCAGATCTTCAGGCGCAGGCCCCACAGCGTCACGTGGTCGGGCACGTCGGGGTCGCCCGCCGAGCCGAACAGGATCGCGTCCTTGCCGCGCAGCGCGTCGAGGCCGTCGGCCGGCATCATCGCGCCGTGCAGGCGGTAGTAATCGGCGCCCCAGTCGAAATCCTCGAACTCGAACGCAAAGCGGTCGCTGCCGCGGGCCAGCGCTTCCAGCACCTGCTTGGCCGCAGGCACCACTTCCTTGCCGATGCCGTCGCCGGGAATGGTCGCGATACGGTAGGTCTTCATGCTGACATCCTCGATTGATCGTGAGCGTGAACGCACTTTACCGAACTGGAAGTGTGTAAACCGGGGCTATACTCAAAGCATCTTTAACTTCAATTCACGAATCCCGTCATGGCGGATACCGTCCAGCCGGCCGATCTCGGCTTCTTCTCGACACTGGCCGCGGCGGGCAGCCTGAGCGCGGCCGCGCGCGAGCTCGGGCTGACCGCGGCGGCCGTCAGCAAGCGGCTCACGCAGATGGAGCGGCGCGCGGGCGTGACGCTCGTCAACCGCACGACGCGGCGCATGATGCTGACGCCCGAGGGCGACGTGTATCTCGACTACGCGCGCCGGATCCTCGATCAGATGGACGAACTGGGCGAACTGCTCGGCAGCGCGCGGCAGCGGCCGAAGGGGCTGCTGCGCGTGAACGCGACGCTTGGTTTCGGGCGCAGCCACGTCGGGCCGGCGATCTCGCGCTTCGTCGCGCGTTTTCCGGAGGTGTCGGTGCAGTTGCAACTGTCGGTGATGCCGCCGCCGCTCACCGACGACGCGTTCGACGTGTGCATCCGCTTCGGCGAGCCGCCCGATACGCGCGTCGTCGCGCGACGGCTCGCGCCGAACCGCCGGCTGCTGTGCGCGGCGCCCGCGTATCTCGCGCGGCACGGCACGCCGGGCACGCCGCACGAGCTGACGCGGCACAACTGCATCGGCATCCGGCAAGGCGACGAAGGCTACGGGATCTGGCGGCTGGCGAGCGGACGCGGCGCGGCGCGCAACACGGAAGCCGTGCGGATCAACGGCAACCTGACGACGAACGACGGCGAGATCGCGGTGAAGTGGGCGCTCGACGGGCACGGCATCCTGATGCGCGCCGAGTGGGATATCCGCGACTATCTGGCCGACGGGCGCCTCGTCGTCGTGCTGCCCGACTACGAAACGCCGAGCGCGGATATCTACGCGGTGTATGCGCAGCGGCATCAGATGTCGGCGCGGATACGGGCGTTCGTGGATTTTCTGGCGGGGGAGCTGGGTGGGTGACGGGAGGCGGGCGCCAATGCACGCGAACGTATCAGGATCGCGGCGCGACCGGTTCGACTGATTGAGTCTGACGATGCACCGGCTGGCGGAATGCCAGTATTTTGGCGAACCGGCCCACAAATCGCCAGAATATTGGCACATCCGGACGCGCGCCCCGCCGTCACGCCGCGGCCGCCAGCCTCCCGTCTGGCTCGCACGCAGCGATCGCCGTCGCCGCCATCTGCCGCAGCGCTGCCCCAGGCACGCTCACACCCGCCCTCTCCTGCGCGGCATCCTCGAAACGCTCCGCGATCCAGTCGACGAACGCGCGCACGCCCGGCGACACGTGCCGGCGCTTCGCATAGACGGCCGACACCGAAACCGCGCCCGGCCGCCACCGCGGCAGCACTTCCTGCAACTGTCCGGCGTCGATCAGCGGCTGCGCGACGACGCGCGGCGGCTGGATCAACCCGAGGCCATGCACGCCGCACGCCAGGTACGCCTGCTCGTCGTCGACGCTGACGATGCCGTCGAGCCGGATCTTGCGCACCGCGCCGTCGATCGCGAATTCGAGTTCGGCGGTGCGCTGGGCCGACGCGAACGCGCCGTTGACCGCGCGATGCCCGGCGAGCGCATCGAGCGAACGCGGCACGCCGCAGCGCTCGAGATACGCGGGGCTCGCGCAGGTCACGCGCTCGAGTGCGCCGAGCGGGCGCGCAACCAGCGACGAATCGGGCAGCGCGCCCAGCCGGATGCTGCAGTCGACCGCATCGCCGATCAGGTCGGCCGCGCGTCCGGACACGCCCAGCATCAGCACGAGTTCGGGATGGCGCGCATGGAACGCGCCAAGCGCCGGCAGCACGATCGCGTCCGCCACCGCGCCCGGCAACTCGACGCGCAGCGGCCCGCTCGGATGCCGCGCCGCGTTGCGCAGGCTCGCTTCGAGCTCGTCGACGTCCGCGGTGATGCGCTGGCACCGCCGGTAATACGCGTCGCCTTCCGGCGTCGCCCGCAGCGCGCGCGTCGTGCGCACCAGCAACGGCATGCCGAGCGCCGCCTCGAGTTCCTGCACGGTGCGCGTCGCGGTCGCGCGCGAAATGCCGAGCGAGTGCGCCGCGCGCGTAAAGCTGTTCATCTCGACGATGCGCGTGAAGATGCGCATCGCGCGAATCGGATTGTCCACCGGAAACTCCCGCGGAATACGGCATCACGCATCGCGCGCGAACACGACGCGGCGCATGCCTGTCAGTGAGCGAGCCGCGCCGCCGGCGCGGCGACCGGTTCAGTCGCGCGTGGCCGTGGCCGCGCGGGCCGGCGCGGCGAGCAGCTGCCGTGCCAGCGCGAGCGCCTCGTCACGATTGGCCGCCGCGTTCAACGGATAACCCCAGACCTTCTCGAACGCGGCCGAGAACGCATCGAGTGCAGCGCGCCGCTGCGCGTCGGGCTCGACCGCGATCATCGCGGGAATCCATTCGCGCGATTGCGCGCGATGCGCCTTGCTCCATTTCGCGAGCTGCTTGCGCATCTCGTGATCCTGCGCATCGCGATCGTCGCCGAACGGGGCATCGTCGGTCAGGAACACGAAACGTTCGCGGCGCGCGAGCAATGCGTCGAGCTCGGCCAGCAGGTGCGCGGGATCGCTCGACGGCGAACGCGCGTAACGCAACCACACCAACGGGAATTCAGTCGTGACGATCTGCATGTCGGCCTCCAGATGAGAATGATTCTCATGTTAGGGGGCGACGCCCGTCCCGTCATTTCTCGTGCCGGCCAACCGCTTGTTCGATCCGGCCAAGCGCGCGCGTGCCGATCCGGCCGGCTCAGCACGGCACGGTCAGCGCTGCCGGTCGGTCAGGTATTGGGTCGGCGATTTGCCGGTCGCCTTGCGGAACATCGTCACGAAGCTGCTCGCGCTCTCGTAGCCGAGGTCGATCGCGATCTGGTGCACGCGGCGGCCCGCCGTCAGCATCCGCAGCGACAGCGCGACGTGCAGCCGCCGGCGCCAGTCGCCGAGGCTCATGCCGAGTTCCTTCGCGGCGAGCCGCGTGAGGCTGCGCTCGCTGACGCCGGCGCGGCGCGCGAGTTCGGGCAGCGGCGACTTGTCGGCCGGGTCGTCGAGCAGGTGATCGATCAGCCTGCGCAGCCGGCGGTCGGCCGGCATCGGCAGATACAGGTCCTCGACCGGCGCCGCGACGAGTTCGTCGAGCAGCGTCGCCATCAGCCGCCCCTGCGGACCGTCGACGTCGTACAGGCTCGGGAAGCTCGCGGCCTTCAGCAGCAGTTCGCGCAACAGCGGCGACATGCCCAGCGTGCAGCAGCGCGCCGGCAGGCCGGGCGCCGCATCGGGCTCCACCAGCACCGCGTAGAACGTCGCGCCGGCCGAACCGCGCGCCGAATGCGTGACGCCGCCCGGAATCCACACCGTGCATTGCGGCGGTGCGCTCCACACGCCGCCGTCGATCTCGCAATAGATGACGCCGCTCAGCGTGTACAGCAGTTGCGCCTGCGGATGGCTGTGCCGTTCGAGCCGCCATTCGGGCTCGACGACCGAGCCGCCGAACACGACGAGCGGCCGCGGCACGTGATAGACGTCGGCGTCGGCAGCGGGGTCGGTAACGGGTGGCAGGTCGCGCATGGAGCGATGGTGTCGAAAGCGGCCGGACGGCGTGCCCGCGCGGCCTTTCGTGCTTATACCAGAAAGGCGCCGGCGCGGCCGCGCGGTTCCCGGCCGGCCGATCCGAATACAATGCGTCGATCCCTCGCCGCCTCGCCAACCTTGCCGGAGCCGCCATGTTCGACCTGACCACGCTGGCCACCTTCACCGCCGTCGTCCTGGGCCTGTTCCTGATCCCGGGCCCCGCCGTGCTGCTCGTGCTGAGCCGCACCGTGCAGGGCGGCCGCAAGACCGGCATCCTGACCGGCCTCGGCGTCGCGAGCGGCGACTTCGTGCATACGCTGTTTGCCGCCGTCGGGCTGTCGGCGCTGCTAATGACGTCGGCGCTCGCGTTCAACGTCGTGAAGCTGGTCGGCGCCGCTTACCTCATCTACCTCGGCGTGCGCGCGCTGCTCGACGGGCCGTCCGATCCGTCGCTGCCGAAGGTGCCGCCCGTCACGCCGCTGACGGCGTACCTGCAGGCGATTCCCGCCGAAGTGCTGAATCCGAAGACCGCGCTGTTCTTCCTCGCGTTCATGCCGCAGTTCGTGCATCCGGAACGCGGCTCGACGTTCGTTCAGTTCGCGGTGCTCGGGCTGATCTTCGTCGTGCTCAGCTCGCTCTATACGACGCTGATCGCATGCTCGATCCGCCCGCTCGGCCGCGTCGTGAAGCGGCTCGCGTGGCTCACGCGCTGGCAGGGAAAGATCATCGGCTCGATCTTCATCGCGCTCGGGCTGCGCGTCGCGGTGCAGCAGCGCTGACGCGGGTTTCGCGTGACGTCCGACGCGGCGGCTGCCGGCGAAATCCTCTATACCGATCCGCGCCTCGTCGCGGTCTACGACCGGTTCAACGCGGGGGACCGCGACTTCGCGTTCTACGCATCGCGCCTCGGCACCGCGCGGCAACGGATTCTCGATCTCGGCTGCGGCACCGGCACGTTCGCGCGCCGGCTTGCGGCGGCCGGACACGACGTCGTCGCGATCGACCCCGCACCCGCGATGATCGACCATGCGCGACGCCAGCCGGGCGCCGGCGCGGTGCGCTGGCTCGCGTGCGATCTCGGCGGCCTGCCGCCCGGCGCGCCGTTCGATGCCGTCGTGATGACCGGGCACGCGTTCCAGTGCCTGCTGACCGACGCGGAGATCGACGCGACACTGTGCGGCGTGCGGCGCGTGCTGGCCGACGGCGGGCGCTTCCTGTTCGAGACCCGCAATCCGCGTGTCGAGCCGTGGCTCTGCTGGACTCCGGCGGCGTCGGCCACCCGCATCGATTCGCCCGAATTCGGCAGCGTCGAACTCCATCATGCGGTGACCGCGGTCGACGGTCCGATCGTGTCGTTCGACACGGTCTACCGCTTTCATCGCGACGATACGCAAGTGAAGAACGCGAGCCGGCTGCGCTTCATCGCGCAACCCGACCTGCAGGCGCGTGTCGCGGCCGCCGGCTTCTCGTCCGCCGACTGGTGCGGAGACTGGAACGGTGCGCCGTTCGACGACGCGGCCAGCGCGGAGATCATCGCGATCTGCCGAGCGTGAGCGGTTGTATACCCCGCTCGACTACCGCGCGCCCAGCGCGTCCCGCACGCCCTCCCAGTCGAGTCCGAACCGCGCCAGATACTTGCGCAACCGGTCCGCATCGTTCGGCTGCTTCTTGCTCTGGCGCGACACCGCGAACAGCGCGCGGCCCGCCTCCGACAAACTCGCCGAGACGCGGCACACGTCGAGCACACGTTCGAGCTGCGCGCGGTCGAACAGGTCGAGCTCGGCCGCGCGCACGCCGAACACCGCGTCGACGTATCCCTCCGACGCGCCTGCACCGCCCGGCGACGACCACGTGCGCGTCAGCCGCTCGACCTCCTGCTCGGCAATCGCCTCGGTGATCCGCCCCGCATCGGCAAGCGTCGCCATTCGTGTGACCGATGCGGACAACTCGCGGAAATTGCCGGCCCATGCCGCGCGCGGCGACGCCGCGAACGCGAGATAGCGCCGCTTCGCCTCCACGTTGAACCGTACCCGCTCGCCCTGCTCGCGACCGAAACGATCGAGTTCGAATTCGAGGTTCGGCTCGATGTCCTCGCGCCGCTCGGCCAGCCCCGGCAGTTCGTAGGTCCACAGGTTGATCCGCGCATACAGATCCTCGCGGAACGTGCCGGCCGCCACCATCTGCCGCAAATCGCGGTGCGTGCCCGCGATCAGCTCGAAATCGCTGGTCGCCTCGACGTCCGCACCGACCGGCAGGAAGCGCTTCTCCTCGATCGCCTTCAGCAGCATCGCCTGCTCGTCGAGCCCGAGTTCGCCGATCTCGTCGAGAAACAGCAGGCCGCCGTCCGCAGCGCGCAGCAAGCCCGCGCGCGCGGACTGCGCGCCGGTGAACGCGCCCTTCACGTGGCCGAACAGCGTCGACATCGCCGCGTCGCCGCGCAGCGTCGCGCAGTTGATCTCGATGAACGGCCCCGCGAGCCGATGCCGGCCGCGCTTCAGTTCGTACACGCGTTTCGCGAGAAACGACTTGCCGGCGCCCGTCGGCCCGACGAGCAGCATCGGCGCGCGCGAGCGCACCGCCACCCGCTCCAGCTGTTCGATCAGCGCGTTGAAGCGCGCGTTGCGCGTCGCGATACCGGCCTTCAGGAACGACACGGTTTCGTCGCGCTCGCGAGTGAAGCGCTGCGCGATCCGGTTGTAGCGCGACAGGTCGAGATCGATCACCGACACCGTGCCCGGCCCGCTCGGCCCTTCGTCGGTCTGCTTCGGCGGCCCCGTCTGCACGAGGCGCGCGGGCAGGTAGCGCGCTTCCGCGAGCAGGAACCAGCAGATCTGCGCGACGTGCGTGCCGGTCGTGATGTGAATCAGGTAATCCTCGTGCTCGAGGTCGAACGGATACGCGCGCGCAAAGTCGTGCAGCGTCGCGTAGACCTCCTCGAAATCCCACGGGTCGTGGATCGTGACCGGCGTGAGCCGCACGTCGGTATGCGGCGACAGCTGCGCGAGATCGTCGCGCACCTGGTTGGCGAGCCGCGTGTAGCCCGGCGGATGCAGCAATTCGAGCCGGTCGATCGAGAGGTCCGGCTGCAGGCACAGCGAGACGGTCGGCCGCCACTTGCGGTAACGACGCGGCGCGCGGCCGCCCTGGTCGAGCACGGTGCCGAGAAAGCCGATGGCGACGGTCTTGCGCATGTTTATCTCATGGGATAAGAAGCGATCCGATTGTATCGGATTCGATGACGATGCGATGCGACGCGCGTTCCCGAGCGGCCAACGGAAATTCACAAATTGTTCTTTCCCTTCAAATACTTGATCGATTTTCCAACCACCTGACGCGCCCGCTGGCACGCTCCTCGCTCAATAGAAGGCGCCGGATGTCCCGCTGGCCCGCGAGCCAGGGTTCACCAAGCCCTGCTGGTGCGCCGCCGCCGAACCTCGTTCGTCGCGGCAGCGCATGCCGCCATGGACAGACGAAGGCAAAGGGGCGCGCGAGGCAGCCTGGTCCGGGTTCGAATCCCGGGGCGCCCACTGTTCGGAAGCTCATTCAGGTGGAGCAGCCGGCGCAAGCCGGTGTGTGGCGGGTTCGAATCCCGTCCGAACGCTGTCCGCAAGGACGGTCTATCGAGAGAAGCAGTACCCGCCGGTGCGGGCCGACAGGCCCGCCGCGCGTCGGACCGGTTGCGGTTCCGCGCGATCGGCCGGGCGGCCGGACGGCCCGCGCGAATGCGCTCGACGACGCGATGCAGGATGCGTCGCCGCGTGCAGCCGCGCCGGACCCACGCGCCGCCCGCCCGATCGCGTCGCACCCCGATCCGTGCGATGCGTGTCGCCCGGCGGCCATTGAAGAAAAGGACAAGAATATGTGGAAGCGTCATGTGGTGAAAAAGAACGAACGCGCGCTGCTGATGAATGAGGGCGATTTCGTGAAGGTGCTGGAACCGGGCGTGTTCAAGGCCTTCGATCCGTTCAAGCGCCTGTCGGTGCAGACCGCGCGTCTCGACGCGCCGCTCGTCGACGCGGCGCTGGCCGACTACCTGCGTCACGACGCACCGGACGTGCTCGCGCAACACTTCGTCGCGATGGATCTGGCCGACGACGAAGCTGGCCTGCGTTACGAAGACGACGTGCTCGTCGAGGTCCTGCCGCCCGGCACGCGCCGGCTGTACTGGCGCGGCCTGATCACGCACCGGCTGGCGCGCGTCGATCTCGCGCAGGACAGCATGCTGCCGGCCGCGCTCGCGCAGCGCATCGCGCAACCGGCGCTGCGCGCGCGCGGCGTGGCTGGCCTCGCGGGCGTGCTGCTGGTGCAGGTGCCGGCGTATCACGTCGGTGTGCTGAAGATCGACGGCAAGATCGAGCGGCTGCTGGATCCGGGGGTGGCGGCGTTCTGGCGCTTCAACCGCGACGTCGCGGTCGAGCTCGTCGACCTGCGCCTGCAGGCGCTCGAAGTCGCTGGCCAGGAAATCCTGACGCGCGACAAGGTCGCGCTGCGGCTGAACCTGTCGGCGACGTGGTGCTATGCGGACGTGCTGCATGCGTTCGGCCAGCTGCAGAAGCCGGTCGAGCACCTGTATCGCGAACTGCAGTTCGCGCTGCGCGCGGCGGTCGGCACGCGCTCGCTCGACGAGCTGCTGGAGGACAAGCAGGCGATCGACGACGTCGTGATCGCCCAGGTGCGCACGCGGCTCGCGCAATCGGGAGTGGACGTGCGCAGCGTCGGCGTGAAGGATATCGTGCTGCCGGGCGACATGAAGACGATCCTCGCGCAGGTGGTCGAAGCCGAAAAGGCGGCGCAGGCGAACGTGATCCGCCGCCGCGAGGAAACGGCGGCGACTCGCTCGCTGCTGAACACCGCGAAGGTGATGGAAGAGAACCCGACCGCGCTGCGGCTCAAGGAGCTGGAAACGCTCGAGCGCGTCGCGGAACGGATCGACCGCATCTCGGTGTTCGGCGGCCTCGACCAGGTGCTGAACGGGCTCGTCAGCATCAAGGGCGCGTGATGGATGAACCGGCGCGGCGCATGGGTGCCGCGCCGGACGAATGAATGAATGAAGGGTGAAGCAAATGCGTGATGACGATTACCAGGTGATGGAACTGGCGAACGGCAAGCCGGTGAAGATGTGGACGCAAGGCGTCGCGGTCGAGGACGACGCGCGCACGCAATTGCGCAACACCGCGCAGATGCCGTTCATCTTCAAGCACGTCGCGGTGATGCCGGACGTCCACCTCGGCAAGGGCTCGACGATCGGCAGCGTGATCCCGACGAAGGGCGCGATCATCCCGGCCGCGGTCGGCGTCGACATCGGCTGCGGGATGATGGCCGCGCGCACGACGCTCACGGCGGCGGACCTGCCGGACGCACTCGGCGGGCTGCGCAGCGCGATCGAACGCGCGGTGCCGCACGGCCGCGCGCCGGGGCGCCGCGATCCCGGCGCATGGGGCGATCGCACGCCGGCCGCCGTGGCCGAGTCGTGGAAGTCGCTGCTGCCGGGCTTTCAACGGATCGTCGGCAAGTATCCGAAGCTGGAGAAGACGAACCACTATGCGCATCTGGGCACGCTCGGCACGGGCAACCACTTCATCGAGGTGTGTATCGACGAAGCGGATCGCGTGTGGTTCATGCTGCACAGCGGCTCGCGCGGCGTCGGCAATGCGATCGGCAGCCTGTTCATCGAACTCGCGCAGGCCGACATGCGGCAGCACATCGCGAACCTGCCGGATCGCAACCTCGCGTATTTCACCGAGGGCAGCCGGCACTTCGACGATTACGTCGAAGCGGTCGGCTGGGCGCAGGACTACGCGCGCCGCAACCGGCAGGCGATGATGGACGCGGTGATCGGCGCGGCGCGCGGCGCGATCGCGAAACCGTTCGCGGTCGACGAGCACGCGGTGAACTGCCACCACAACTACGTGCAGCGCGAACGCCACTTCGGCGAGGACGTGCTCGTCACGCGCAAGGGAGCCGTATCCGCGCAGAAGGGACAGCTCGGCATCATTCCGGGTTCGATGGGCGCGAAGAGCTTCATCGTGCGCGGGCTCGGCAATCCGGAGAGCTTCTGTTCGTGCAGCCACGGCGCCGGCCGCGCGATGAGCCGGACCGAAGCGAAGCGCCGCTTCACGGTCGACGACCAGGTCAAGGCGACGCGCGGCGTCGAATGCCGGAAGGACGCGGGTGTCGTCGACGAGATCCCGATGGCCTACAAGGACATCGATGCGGTGATGGCGGCGCAGCGCAGCCTCGTCGAAGTGGTGCACACGCTGCGTCAGGTGGTGTGCGTGAAAGGATAGCGCGGCGCGCGGCCGAAGGCCGGGCGGCCGCGCTCGATGAAAAGGAAGGATAACGATGAAAACGGCAACGACATTGAAAACCGTGCGCAGCGCGCATCCGGTCGATCCGGCCGTACGGGCCCGCGTGATGACGGAGCTCGCGGACGTCGAACGCCGCCACGACGTGAGCGTGCTGTTCGCGTGCGAATCCGGCAGCCGCGGCTGGGGCTTCGCGTCGCCGGACAGCGACTACGACGTGCGCTTCGTGTACGTGCACCGGCGTGACTGGTACCTGCGCGTCGAACCGCAACGCGACGTGATCGAGCGGCCGCTCGACGACGAACTCGACGTGAGCGGCTGGGAGCTTCGCAAGGCGCTGCAACTGCTGCACCGGTCGAACCCGACGCTGCTCGAATGGCTCGCGTCACCGGTCGTCTATCGCGAGGATGCCCGCTGGACGCCGCGACTGCGGTCGCTCGCCACGGCGTTCTTCTCGCCGATGCGCGGACGGCATCACTACCTCGCGATGGCGAAGAAGAACTTTCGCGGCTATCTGCAAGGCGACACGGTGCGTTACAAGAAGTACCTGTACGTGCTGCGGCCGCTGCTCGCGGTGCGCTGGATCGACATGGGGCTCGGGATGCCGCCGATGCGTTTCGCGGATCTCGTCGACGGCACCGTGCACGAGCCGGCGGTGCGCGACGAACTCGATGCGCTGCTCGCGTTGAAGATGCGCGCGAACGAAGGCGAGACCGGCCCGCGCCGGCCCGCGATCCACGCGCTCGTCGAAACGATGCTGGCGGAAGCCGAACACGATCGCGACTACAAGCGGCCATCGGGCGACGCCGCCATGCTCGACGCGTTCCTGCGCGACGTGGTCGACGCCCGCTGACGAACGAGCGGCGCGGTGCCCGCGGGCATCGCGCCGGTTCCGTATCTGCCTGCACGCGATCACCGTCGCACGCATCGTGCGCTACGGCGCCACGCGCCGCGTTGTCGGGGTTCGATGCCGCGCCGACGCGCCGCCATCACTTCACGCACCGACGTTCCACTGATCCTGGTCCATCGCGCCCCCTTCATCCGAGGAAAAGCGCATTCTATGCGCGGCGGCCCCATAAGCAACAAACCATTCGTTCTAAGGACGGCGGCGCACCTGCTTCTATAATCGCTCGACCACGACAACAACAGATGGAGCACTCATGACCGATCAGGCCTCTTCGAACTGGCGCCTCGAAACCATCGCCGTGCACGGCGGCTATCGCCCCGACCCGACCACGCGCGCGGTCGCGGTGCCGATCTACCAGACCGTTGCGTACGCATTCGACGACACGCAGCACGGCGCAGACCTGTTCGACCTGAAGGTCCAGGGCAACATCTACACGCGGATCATGAACCCGACGACCGACGTGCTCGAACAGCGGATCGCCGCGCTCGAGGGCGGCATCGGCGCGCTGGCGCTCGCGTCGGGCCAGGCGGCCGTCACGTACGCGATCCAGACGATCGCGGAAGCCGGCGACAACATCGTGTCCGCCAGTTCGCTGTACGGCGGTACCTACAACCTGTTCGCGCATACGCTGCCGCAATACGGCATCACGACGCGCTTCGCCGATCCGCGCGACCCCGCGTCGTTCGAGCCGCTGATCGACGCGCGCACGAAGGCGATCTTCGCGGAATCGGTCGGCAATCCGCTCGGCAACGTGACCGACATCGCCGCGCTCGCGGAAGTCGCGCATCGCCACGGTATCCCGCTGATCGTGGACAACACGGTGCCGTCGCCGTACCTGCTGCGTCCGTTCGAACACGGCGCGGACATCGTCGTGCACTCGCTGACGAAGTATCTCGGCGGCCACGGCACGAGCCTCGGCGGCGCGATCGTCGATTCGGGCAAGTTCCCGTGGGCGCAGCACGCGGACCGCTTCAAGCGGCTCAACGAGCCCGACGTCAGCTATCACGGTGTCGTCTACACCGAAGCGTTCGGGCCGGCCGCATATATCGGCCGCGCGCGCGTCGTGCCGCTGCGCAACATGGGCGCGGCGATCTCGCCGTTCAACGCGTTCCAGATCCTGCAAGGCATCGAGACGCTCGCGCTGCGCATCGAGCGCATCAGCGACAACGCGCTGAAGATCGCGCAGCATCTCGCGCGCCATGAACACGTCGAATGGGTGAACTACGCGGGGCTGCCCGATCACCCGGATCATGCGCTCGTCGCGCGCTACCTGTCGGGCCGCGCGCCCGGCATCCTGACGTTCGGCGTGAAGGGCGGACGCGACGGCGGCGCGAAGTTCCAGGACGCGCTGAAGCTGTTCACGCGGCTCGTCAACATCGGCGACACGAAGTCGCTCGCGACGCATCCGGCCTCGACGACGCACCGCCAGCTGTCGCCGGCCGAGCTCGCGAAGGCCGGCGTGAAGGAGGAAACGGTACGGCTGTCGATCGGCATCGAGCACATCGACGACCTGCTCGCCGATCTCGACCAGGCGCTCGCGCAGCTGTGAGCCGATGCGGGCGTGCCGACACGCCCGCTTCAAGGTGTTCAATCCCCGGTCGATGCCTGGGGCCACGTTCGGCATGCAACCATCGTGCGTCGCAGCACCCGCATCGGCGCCTACGGCTACGCAAGGAATCGTCAATCTCGGACCACGCCATCGCTTCTGATCGGAATGTCGATCGCGCACCGATACGCGCGTGACGAAAATTTCATCTTCCGATCAGGTTCGCGATGGATCGCGTCGCATACCATCGAATGCGTGACGGGTGATGCCCGTTGCGAACCACGCAAGCGTATCGCTGTCGCACGGCACGATCACGCGTTGGCCCGGACACTGCGAGTGCCGGGCCTTTTTTTGCTTCTTTGCGGAATTCCGTTGACGTGGCTTGCCGATCCGGTTCGGCCAACCGCACGTTCGCGAAGCAGCCATCTACCCGGTGCGGGATCGTTCAAAGCGATACGAACCGCGACGACTCCCGTGCATCCATTGGATTGCTATGAGCGTCGCTTGGGGTTCCACGCCTTGTGTACGAACTCGAGACGGTTGCCGTCGAGGTCGGCGACGTTGGCGGCGTAGTAGCCGGGGGCGAAGTAGGTACGATCCGCCGGTCTTCCCTCATCGATGCCGCCGGCCTTGATTGCGGCTGCGTAGGCAGCGTCGACGAGTTCGTTCGTATCGCAGACGATCCCCAGGTAAAGCCCGGTCTCGCCTGGCTGACGTTGCGTAGCCAGATGCTTGATCCAACCCCCTCTCCCTTGCCGTACACATCGTCGCCGATGCCGTAGAGATCGGGGACGCTCGCCGGGCCATTCGCGGAGTCGTAGTTGCCGAATACGCTCCAGCCGAGTGGCTTCAAGGCTTCGGAGTAGAAGATCAGCGACTTCTCGATGTCGGTGACCGAGATGTAAACGTGATCGATCATTTGCCCGCCTTCGACGTGGATGGGTGCTGTTCGTGCATAACTATAGTCGACAGCCGCGCATGTGGCGCGGGGATATGACTGCATCAAGGAGTGACGTTGCGCTTCGGGAACAGGCACGGATGCGTGTTCACGTAGAAGTTCGGATTGCCGCACCGATGCCCCGCATGGTCGATCTGTTCGCCGGGCATCAGGCCGGTGGGCACCGCATCGCGCGCGGCCTTCGGCGCGGACGATCCGACCGTCCCGGCTTCGGGACGGGATGACGCGCAACCGGCGACCAACGGGGCAATCAGCAGGGCTAGCAACGACAGGCGAATGGCGGGACGATCCACTGTCGGGTACGGAATGAAAGTCGAAACGAGACCGTCCGCCCTCCATGCCGGTGCGGCGAACGGTGCGCATGCCGTCGACACTATCGGCCGTCGGCAGGCGAGATGCTCCGCTTCCCGCTCATCGCATGCATGACCCGAACATGACGATTGCATCACGTCGGCCGGGCCCGCACGTCACGCCCCGCCCCGCCCCGCAATCTGACGCATTTGTCATCTGCCGATCACGGTCACGCTCGGCGGCTTTCGCATACTGGGCTCATGGATCGCCACCCGGCGGCCACATCAAGGAGAGCTTCATGAAAACGGCAAGACTCGCAGCCCTGTTCGTCACCGCCACGCTGTCGCTCGGCGTCGCCTCGCAAGCCGCCTTCGCGCAAACGCACACTCAAACGCAGGGCAAGACCCGCGCGGAAGTCATCGACGAACTCAAGCAGGCGCAGCACGACGGCGTGGTGCCGACGAGCAAGACGCAGTACCCGCCGACCAGCGAGATCATCGCGCGCAACAAGGAACTTCACGGGATCTCGGTGCATGCCGGCGAGAAGTCGCCACAGGCCGACAATCACGACAGCCTCGCGACGCGCTGATGCGAGTCAGGCGTGGGTGCTGCCCGGCGATCGCCGGCAGCGTGCCGCGCGCCGCCGGGTCGCGGCGAACGTGCGGCCGTGCCGTGCGGTGCGAACGCGGCACCGCAGAGGGTGAAGATCGGGCAGACGACACTGCCGGCTGGACAGTGTCCGCAACGCAGTTTTACAAGCTGCCCCGCTTCGCGCGCCGGCGTTGCACCAGCCAGTCGAGCAACTGCCGTCCGTCGCGTTCGCCGAACCATCGCGCATGACCGATCAGATAACCGTCGTACGCAACCTCGACGATGTCCGGTGCATTGACGATGCAGCCGAAATACGCGACTTCCGACAGCGCGAATTCGGTATGCACGACCGGCAGCATCGCGACCAGCGCCGCATACGCGTCGTCGCTCAGCGGTTCGAGCGATTCGTAGCCGTCGAGCAGCGCGCCGATCTGTTCATGCTCGACGCGACGTGCATCGGCCGGCGCCATCCAGTCGATCGCGTTGCGTTCGATCGCGAGCGCGAGATCCATGACGGCGCAGGTGCGATCCGACAAGCCGAAATCGAGCACGGTCCGCACCTGCGCGCCGGGCGCGGCGTCGGTCCACAGCAGATTCGACGCATGCCAGTCGCCGTGCGTCCAAAGCGGCGCCAGCGCGGGCAGCAGCGGCACGAGGCGCGCGTGGTACGGGCCGATCGCATCCGCGACATCGCCGCGCCAGTCGCGCGTGCCGAGCGCGCGCACCAGCAGCGGCTGCGCATCGACCCAGCGTTCGAGCGCATCGGGAAGATCGGCGGACGACAGCACCCGGAAACTCGACAGCAGCGTGCGCACGGGCCGCGCCGGCGCATCGTAGCCGGCCGACGCGCGATGCAGTTCGGCCAGCGCGCGGCCTGCCGCGTACGCATGCGAAGGATGCGTGAACGGCTGCCACGACATCACGCCGCGATACGCGTCCACACCTGGCGCCACCACGTGCACTTCATAGGTCCAGTCGCCGGATGCGAACGCGGTCGCGCCGTCGCGACCGGCGAGCACGTCCGCGACCGGCACACCGCGATCGCGCAAATGCGCGATGAAGCGATGCTCCTCCTCGAGCCCGGCGACGTCGCGCAGGCTCGCGTGATGACGCTTGACGAACAGCGCGCGTGCGTCGGCCGTGTGCACCAGCACCGCCGCCGAGAACGGCCGCGGGCTGTGCCACGTAAGCCGCGCCGGTGCGCCGACGCCATCGATCCGCGCAAGCACGCCCGCGACTTCGTCGTGCGTCATCAGCGGCCAGTCGCGTTCGGCCTGCTCGCCGTCGACGCCGAATTGCGGCGGCGCGACGTCCCGCATGTCGGCGACGTCACGCGATGCAGGCGCGTCCGGTTCGAGTGGAAATGACATGAACGACGTCGCTCCGTAGTTGAATCAGCCCGTGAATCGGCTCGTGAATCAGCCCTTGGATCAGCCCGCCGGGCTCGCCGTCGTGCGCAGCGCATTCGCCGTCCGGCTCCAGTCGCGCCAGCCGACGACGGCGAGCGCGATGAACAGCGCGTAGAGTCCTGCCGTCAGATACAGCGCCTTGAACACGAACATCCCGACGTACACGACGTTCACGACGATCCACAGCCCCCACGACGCGATGTAGCGCCGCGCGGTCCAGTATTGCGCGACGAGGCTGAACGCGGTCAGCGACGCATCGACGAACGGCAGCGCCGCATCGGTCCAGCGCGCCATCATCCCGCCGAGCAGCGCGCTGCCGACGACGGCCGCGATCAGATCGGGCAGCATCTGCCGCGGCCGCACGCCGGTGACGGGCGCGACGTCGCCTTGCGGCGCAGCGCCGGCGCCCGCCTCGAGCGTACGCTGCGCGATCCAGCGGCGCCAGCCGTACACCTGCAGCACCGCGAACGCGCCCTGCAGCAGCATGTCGGAATACAGCTTCGCGTCGAAGAAGATCCAGCCGTACAGCGCGACCGACGCGAGCCCGACCGGCCAGCACAGCATGCGCCGCTTCGCGGTCAGCCAGATCGCGAGCGCGCTGACGATCACGCCGGCGATTTCGAGTGGGGACATCGTCTGTGCTCTCCTGGTTGGCTGCCGGGGCCGCGCATCACGCGGCCGGGTCCGGACGATCAGAAATCATAGGTCAACGACACGCGCGCGGTGCGCGGCGCGCCCGGGAACAGGTACGCGTCGCCCTGCTGCTCGCCCGCGTCGCGCCAGTAGAACTTGTTGAACAGGTTGTCCACCGACAC
>NZ_QTQM01000031.1:0-90827 GCF_003854225.1 Burkholderia sp. Bp8986
TACCAGCTGTCCACGTGGACACGTAGCATCAGAGTGAAGCGATTTCTAGACAAGGACGTCGTTAACGGATCGCATACGTTCAACGAACTTCCTCATTGAGCCGACAGATCGCATCACTCTAGCGTAGGTACCGTCAGTTGCGTACGTGAGAACGGTAGGTAGCTCGCTCTCCATGCACTCACGGGCAGGCTCTCGTGTGCCGGACCACAGGTGTGCGATGAACAATTCAATCTCCTGCAGGGCACTCTTCTCATCAAACTCTGGCCCTCCGGTCAAAGAATAGCGATGCCTCGGATTCCTGGTCAGCAGGACCGGAACTGCCCCCGCTCCTGAATGAAAACTGAACGCCTCTCCACGCTTTCCGAACGAACCGTGCGCCATAAAATTGCGGATCTGAGTCCGGAGGGTAAGAAGGCTATCGTAGTGGACCTTCGTTTCCGGCTCGTCGATATCCAGCGCCGCCCTGAATTTCGTCTTCCAGTCTGCCTCCGCCAGCTTCGCCACCTCCTCTCCGTTTTCGACTCTGCCCAGCAGAATGGCTAGGTGGATGAATACGTGCTCCGTCCAACTGAAGAACGCTTCTATGGCGGCCTGCGCGCTCCACTCCGCTTCCTCCCTCAATCTTACGCCCGGAAACATATGCGAAAATCGCAACTTGTGGCCGCTCTGCCCGTCCCCCGGCGTGGTCGTTTCGTCTCGCCGAAGTAATGCCTCCGAGCTCAACGCCTCGAATTGTCGACGGAAGAAGCGATATCGTTCGAACAGCGCAGCACTCCTGTTCACGACGCTGATATATGGTCCTTTCGCGGCAGTCCTGGCGCGCCATTCGAAGTACGGTTCGGCGGTGGTCACCGCTCGCTTCAGCAACCGGCACATCTCGCTGGCATCCTTTTCTGCCTCCTCATCAGGCTTCGTGCTGCGTGTCGCAGACGGGTCGGGATTCGGAGCGAAGATGCCGATCCCCATCTTACGATGCTCGACTCCATACAGCTTTCCACGCAAACGCACCGGTATTGCCCAATCGACCTTCTCCCATTGTCCGAGATGTGGAAATCCTAGAAGATCGATCAACAGAAAATAGACAAGATAGTACGGTGGCAAATCGCGTCCGGCCTCGGTCCACGATGAAAGAAAAAACCGTTTCACCTCGTCGTGAGACACCGGAGGTCCAGCAGGCACGAGATCCTCCATCTCTGCAAGGACAGCCTCCCGAACTGCCATCATTTCGGGAGGGAGCTCTGCGCCGGGCGTCGGCATGGCACTCGTTTCTGTCATATTCTGCCCCTTGCCACCACCGGCGTTAAACGATGGCCATCATGGCGTCGTAATGCTGCTTGTCGTTGGCCTGCAGCAATGCCAGCAAATCGGTGAGCACGGCAGGCGCCTCCGAAAGCACGGAAAGGTCATGCTCAGGTTCCGATATCTGCTCCATATGAGAATGCGTGTGCAGGAACCGGATGACTCGGGCTTTCGCTGCAGGATCACCCTCCAGCGCCTCCAGTTGCTGAGCTAGGTTCCCCGCTCGCCCCGGGACCCGAAACGCGAGGAACGACTCCAGCAGCCTGCGGGCGATGTTTGGAAGGCCGTACACGTCGGCGAGGCTCTTCGGCGCCGCGGATTCTGCGCCGGCCTTCACGCACCGGAACAGGTAGTGGTATTCCGACTCGTATTCGTGTAGCAATGGATCCAACGTTCTCAGGTACGCACTCCTCTGACCGTCATGAATCCGCATGGCGAGCATGTAAAAGTGCGCGTTCTTCGATTTCGCAGGGTCGTACGGACGGTCCCGCAAGCCCCCGGCGTAGTTGAACCAGTTCTTAACCTGCCGGAAAAATCCAAAGTTGTGCGTTAGAACAAATATCTGCTTCGCATCCCTCGTCCGGTCCTTCATGTACCCAAATGCGCAATACAGGGAATTCGCATCGAGGCTCGACACGGGATCATCGATTACAACGACGCCGTTCTTTATGTCGAAATCGGCGTCGCGCAGCGTCTTGAGAAAGTACATGAATGCGATTGCCGTTCGTTCTCCATCACTCAGATGCATAGCAGGGTTGCTCCCCCGCATGATGGTGTACCCGGTATCCTTCGTTTCGAAACGCAGTTCGTCCCGCCCGAGATAGGCCGCCATTTCGCGATTGAGCTCCTCCGCTGGTTTCAGGTGCTGCCTGATCTCCCGCTTCAGATTCGCAATATCGTCACCAATGGGCCCAATCTTTTTTCGTACATCGTCGTTTGAAGTGGTCAGATCTGTAACCATCTTTTCGCGGATAGACCATTCCGGAAAAACCTTCACACCTTCGTCAATTTCGAGTTGGGCGCGAGCGGCCGACGCGGACTTCTGGAAATTTTCCGTGTACTCGTTGTGCGACTCAACAAGGCGAATGATCGCATCTGCACCCGCCATCCCCACTGCAATGCCCATCACATTCAGTCCGTTGATAACAATCTCCGCCAGCTTGACCAATGCGGAGTCGCTTTCAAAGTCAACTGCGCTCACATAGTTCTTGATTTCGAGCCTGGAAAATGGGTCAGCCGTCTTTGCCAGTACTGCTTCCTTCAGCCGGTCCAGGAACATCTCAATGAGCAGCGACTGTGCGTTCAGGTTCCCAACGACCCGCTCGAATTCGTCGCGAAGATGCGGATACAGTGCCGCCCGCTCTGGAATTTCTCGGGTGCGGGCTTTTTCGCGAAGTGATTCAACAGAAGACAGAAGCGCGCTCAGACGCTGTTGCTGCGCCTTGAAATGGTCATTGAAGTGCGCTTCGAGCGCGGCGACCCGGGCGGAGTCGAGTTGCTGCTTGCAGAAGTGACAATGCGTTTCCCCGTGTTCGTGGAGTCGCATGCCCCCCTCGACCCAGCTTGCGACGTCTGGAGCATCGACCAGTTCCTGGATAGTGCTCGCCACTACCGTCTTCCCCAACTCGGTACCGATCGCGCTCGTAAGCTCGCCAAGTTTGATGCTCGCGAATGACGGGACCGGTAAAGCTGGCATAGGCTTTCCCGCCAACGCTTCCTCAAGGCGCTGTCTTTCAGAGACCTCCAATTGTGCCGGTGCCTCCACAGCCGATTTCAGCCTTTGCATCAGCTCCTTGAATCTAGGGGCCTCGTAGTTGTTGTAACGTGGATCACCCAAAAGCAGGTTGCGGATACTCCTGGCCTGATTGGTACAAAAAGCATTCAGTTCATCAGTCCCGGCCTTCTTCTTCTTCTCGTTTGCCGACAGTTGCGCACTTAGTTCATCGCGCTTGGTCTGGAGCTCGGCAATTCGCTTCTGCTTTTCTGCACTGTCTTCTCCAATGTAGAAAACAGGAGGCAGTGATTGCCCAGGCATTTCGAAGACGCTTCGGTTCACGAAGTCGCGATTGAAGACACGGATGGCCGGCAACTTAGCGGAAGTGAAATCCGAACCGGTTACCACATTTCCATCGATCACGAACTCGACAACGCCCGAATCAGGCACCGTTTTCTGTTGCAGCGAACGGAATAAGGTCGATATCGATGTCTTGCCCGCCCCGTTCCAACCATAAATCAGGTTGTATCTTCCGAAGTCAGGAATCCCCTCCCAACGAAAGTCGCGAAAGATACGGTAGCCCTGTAGCTTCTGGATTCGTTGAATTGTCATTGTCGTTTTCGTCGTCTAACTCAGATCATTTCTGCGCCCGTCGGACCATTTCCATAGCGACGATTCCTCGCTTCAACAGTGCTGACCTCGGCTCCGCGCGACGCCAGCCCTGAGGCAAGCAGGAATTCTCTCACCCGCCGAGCGAGGCCTTTGGATTCTCCGGTGGATTTTTGGCAACCTCTTCGTGTCCAAACTCGGACAAGGCATATATGATCTTCACAGGGAACGGCGTTCGATGGTGTCGGTATGCGATGATCTCCATCGGATGAAACCCCGACTGGCCGTCCTCACTAACGCTGGTTATCGGGTCGTGGTCCAGAAACTTGTCGATGCGCTCACGAAGTGCCTCCGCCGAGGGCGGAAACTCCATGATCTCCGTGTTTCCAGTCGTCGTGTGTACCGGGCCATAGAACATCCGTTTTTCTGAATCGGCATCTGGATGCCAGACCTGCGGCACCACCTGAGGAACCTCTCTTCGCAACACCTCTACCGCGTGGGCATATTCTTGCTCCATACCAAGAGCGACACACCATAGAAGCAGATACGCAGACATCCAGGACGCCCCCATCACGGACGCGATGAGCTCGTCGTGCTGGCCCCCCTTAAACTCAACCAGATCATCGAAGGAGTCGGTGCTGATTGGAAAATCGAGTCGCCGTCTGAATGAGAAAAGCAGGCGGCCGCACAGTTCCGAAAGCCAGCCCAGGGCGGCAGCATGCCGATCCGTCATCGTCAGCAACAGAAGCGCAAGGGACACGTCGATTGCGTTTCGGTCGAGCCTGGGCGAAGCGGTCGCTGGCATATTCGCTAACATCGCTGCCAGCAGATCAGCGATGCCGCAGGCAGATTTGTGTTCGGGGTCGTCTGTAAGGCAGAGTATTGCCAATCCAGTCGTCGCCATCAACCCGACGTGCTCAAGGAGCACCACTCCGTATTCAGCGCTTTCGCGTGTGTATCCAGACATGCCGTCCCGGATCATCATGTACGGCGCCATCTTTCCGACGTATGTCATGGCGACGTCTGAATAGGTTTCCGATAGCCGCACGAAGGATTCCTGCACCTGCCGATGACTTGGGTCAGAGGATGACTGAATCCGATGCCAGGTCTTCAGCATGAAAAGCTCCGCTGCCACAAGAGCCTGTTTCGTGTCCCCAGCATCCTGCGCAGCCTTTGCAAACATGTGCAAAGCGAGATTCAGCCGGGTGATCGCTTTCACAAGCGGCTTGCCATCCTTGACGGTCCCATCAAGTTCACCAGATTTATCAAGCCCGAGCTGGCGCCGCAACAACCGCTCCAGGTCTGCAAGGCTATATTCCTGCTCACCGGCAAATGCCAGTGCCTTTCTAAGATTGGTCCGGTCGTCCTCGACGAATACGTGCTCATCGAGCATATGGCGCTCAATCAGGTCGGCGACCTTATCGCCGCCCCAAAACTCAAACTGAGCCTCTTTTGCGCGCTTTTCAATGTACGCAGTCCAGTTGCGTTGCGTGTCCTGTTTCAGGTCACCAGTCGTCGCCAGAATGATTCGCTTACGTAGCAGTTGATGCGCAGGCTCCAAATCTCTGGGAAGGTAAACCTCGATAATCTCATCCAGACTCTGCCGGACGGCCTGAGCGCTACCATCCCAATCCTGCCGTCCCAGGTCGCCCTGCTTGATGGTCAGCAGCACCAGCTCTTCCACCCCGTCCACCGGGTTCTTCCCCACGACTGGTAGGTCAACGCCGTATTGCCGCACCCCGGTCTGCGGTCGCGCTACAGGCACATACCCCATCGCGGAAAGAAGGTCCGGAAGCAGCCTGTCGAATTCGTCACGCTCCCGCAACGTACGCAGAAAGCTGGAAATAATGAGCCTCATTTGCTCTCCCGCCGTGCGGTTTGAAGGAATAAGCGTCGGTGGGCCTGCCCGACAGGGTCAAGCACATCCCTGCGCGGTAAGGCCGCCCTCATGCTTTGCGTCGTCATCTTCGTAACGGCAGGGTAAGCACCATCGACCATCCTGAAGAAGCCTGTGCCGCCTTTCACAGGCACCGTGTGGACAATTTGCGCCCAAACCGACTCCTTACGTGCTTCCCTCATCGCGCGCTCCATTGCTTTGGCTCGAGCGAGCGCGAAATCACGTGAAAGGCGAACCGGTGGCATCAGTTCGTTCGCAACAGGAAGAGCGGAGAGTGCCTCCTCGCTCGCCTTTATTGCGCGCAGGACCTCATCGAGCAATTCTGCCTCGCTCAAATCAGCACAAGTTTCCCGGTATGTTGCCAAAGCCTCTAGCGTCGGCTCCGGATAGTCGTAACCGATTTCGCTTATCAGCGCTTGCTTGACAAGATCGAATGTCCGTTCCTTCGCGTTGGAGGTTCGGAGAAACGATAAAGTAAGCGATAGAAGTTGTCGTTCCTGGAGCACAAATCCGAGAATGCGCCGGCAAAGGAAAACCAGCCCTGGTGCGTCGAGCAGGTCAACTGTGGACATGTCAAGAGACACCCCCGGTTTGCCATGCACTACCGCGTGCGAAAGCAACCCTCCGGCCGCGGCGGCCGGATTGCGGTCGTCATCAAGGAGCCAGTTCGTTATGAGCCTTCCGAAAGCGCCGGGCTCTCCTATCAACCAATGGACCGTTTGCGGAAAGAGCTTCGCGAAATCAGAGTCACCAAACACGCCGCTACCCTGTTCGCGAATCCATCTGGTGAACCAGCCGACTACCTGCTCGATAGCGGAGGCGCCGAGGAGCAGACAGAGAACATGATCAACGCTTCCGAGTTCGTCGCTGTCCTCGATACCCAGCGAGAGACAATCGTCTACCAGAGGAAGGATAGCTACCAGAGGCTCCATAGAGCGGGAGATTGCGAACAGTCCCGATGCAAGCGATTTGATGGCCGTTATATCCCGAGCATCAATCAGCCGTCTCCAGGTATCGCGACACAATTGATATTCGGGAAGGCCGAATACGACGTTTTGACAAGCTGCGGTATGCAAATCCGTGCCCGCGTCGACAAGGTACGGTTCGAGACTTTCCTCGATCGCGCGAACCTGTTCGTCGGTTAGATTTCGTCTGGCGCATAAACGTCCGAGCATCCACATGCATACGTCGCGCGTAACCACGTTATCACCACGTACGCCGGCGGACACTCTATGAAACACTGACTGAATATCGTCGGCCCCCATCGCAAACAGCGCCGCGCGGTACAGGTCGGAACTGGTCGAATTCGGAGCCAGCGCACAAATATCAAGAACTTCGGCGCGGAGTTCATTCCTTGCTATCAGCATCGCAACGAGCTTCTCAAAAAACGGAGTGGCAATCATGCTGCCATCGTAAGACCGTTGCAGTGCAGTACAAAAGGCAGACAATGAATTCGCGGAAATGGCTCGCAGATCAGCCAGCGCTTCACCAATCATCATCGCCAGACCGAGTGGCCTTCTCTCCCCGGTCGACTGGATAACCGCCACCGCATCCAGCAGGACATCTCGATTCACACTGCAAAGAACGACAAGGCGTGCGGCAGCATGCACAGGATGCAGCAATTCATCCTGCATCAAGCTCTCCGCAGCGACAAGATACCCAGTCACACCGTCGTCGGCGAGATCTTTGGATACCTCCGTCGCAGTCAAACGATTCCTCTCGTCCAATGAAGCGAACACCAACGTGTTTCCTTCAATCCTGTAAGCGTTGCTGACCGAGGACGTGGAAATGTCCTCAACCTCATCGTCGGACACCTCAATCTCTAGTGTCGAGGTTCGCGTCCGGTGAAGTTCCAAAGCAAGTTGGCCGGGCGTACGAGGCGTCGGATTGATGGACGAACCGGACATGGATAACACCTCTTGATGGATAGACGACACAAATTCTAAGGTCGTTCACGGGTACCAAGGTAGGCGACCCAGATTTTTTTGGACCTGCCGCCCGCGCCGTGGGTCATGCGCTTCGTCGTCGTGTTAGGATTTCTCCGCCGAGCTTGATGCAGACAACCGAAAGGAGACCGCCATGAATAGCCCCGGCAACGTTCATCTCGCGGCAAAACAGCTGATCGCGGACGAGATCCGCTCTATGTTCCCCGAGGGCGTTGAGTTTCACTCACTTAACCCGCGCAACTTCTTTGTACTTTGGCCTTTGCACGGACAACCTGAAGAGCGCACCAAGTGGTCGCGAAGCGTTTCGATCTACTTTTCCGATCAATTTCTCGAGGCCATTGTGACGTTATCTGAGGAAGCGCGTCGCCCTTACATCGAAATGCTTCGTAGAATCATTATGGAGCGCATGGTGGGATTTGACGAGGGTCGAGCGGTTCCATATGGGCAGGTCAAGGACGCCCTTATCGTGGATGTTGCGCAAGACCTCGCGATCTGATTGCCGGCCTAGGGGTCGTCGCCGCATGTAGAGGTGAGCGGGATCGAAATATCCGCTGCAAACCTACGTCTTATCAGGGTTTTCGCCGCCGGCACCCACCATCACCGCTCGTAGGAACGGTCTCCTCGACAGTTAGATGGGCTATCGCCTGCCGTTGCTTCTCCCGAAAAGCCTCACGCTTCGCGCCCTGCTCCGCGATAAACTGCGTGAGTTCCCTTTCCAGGTCGGCATCCAGCGCGGCGGGCTTCCATGGCGCAACGCCATGCTTTGTGCGCGTCAAGTGAGATAGCCCCAATGCCCGCATTGCGGCCTTCGCACACTCGAATTCCACTTCCGCACACCAGTCCAGCGGATCACCGTACTCCCACTCCCCGGACAAGGATTGACGGGTCGAATGCAAAGCGGCCGGGAATTCCCGGAGCTGTGAGGCGACCCGGTGTTTCAGCCATTTCCAGTCGATCGGCTCCGGGAACGCGAATTCCGACAGCGCAACGCTCCGGAGCGGATCATATTTCTGCAGACGGGCAGCCTCCTGCCTGGCCCAGTCAGCACGATGCATCATCAGCCGGGCATCCCGTGCATAGCTCTCTAGCGAAAGCGCCACTGTCAATGCCACATGCCGCGCTTCGCGCCTGCTGGCTCTGGCCTCCCGAAACTCATTCCAGCCCAGCGTGACGACCGAGCTCACAGTGCCCGCGACACCGCCAACTTTCAGCAGATCCATCCAGCCGCTCTGCTTCAGATACTCGATCCACTGAAGCGCCATACCCGCCCCTTTGTCCTTACGTCGCCAACAGTATACGGAATGGCTTCCTCCTGACACCTCTGTGGTTCCTGAGCGAGAGCTACCTAAGATCCATCGAATGCCCGAATCCTGACTCGTTTCGTGTCTACCGCAAGGTCCAAAGCGAAATCCGATACCTCTCAATCACTCACATTCCTGCCCTGGCAGTTATTCACAGCGTTGCCTGCAAAAACTGTGAATAACCAGTGCTTCGGAATTCTTTACCGTCGAACTCGCGCCTTGGCATCCGCCTGACACCCTGTTTCCTGCCCTGTCCCGCGACCGTAGCCGAGGGCGGGGCGGCATCAAGGGGCGAGGGACCGTGTTGCCCGCACCATCCCTCGCCTCTTTCCTTGACACCGCCCCGCCCCCGGCTCCTTGGGTCGCACGGGCAGGAAACAGGGTGTCAGGCAAAAGCAAAGGCCAACCCCGAGTTCCACCGGGAAGGGGTTCCCGCGTAAGCGGCAAGGCCATCCCACGGCCCGTCCTTCAACCTTTTTGCTGTGGAGATAGTCATGCAACTCGCCTCTTCTTTCCGTTACGGCTCCCCGATGCTGCGTGCCGACTCGCCCCTGTCGGACGACCAGATTCGCCGCGTTGCCCCGTCCATCTTCGCGGACGGCAAGCACGAAAGCCGTTCGGAACGCTACACCTACATTCCCACCATCGACGTGCTTCGAGGTCTGCGCAACGAAGGCTTCCAGCCGTTCATGATCTGCCAGACCCGCGTGCGCGATCAGGGCAAGCGCGAATACACGAAGCACATGCTTCGCCTTCGCCACACGGATCAGATCAACGGCGACGAAGCCAACGAAATCGTGCTGCTGAACTCGCACGATGGCACGAGCAGCTACCAGATGCTCGCTGGCGTGCTGCGCTTTGTCTGCCAGAACGGCATGGTGGCGGGCGACAACATTGCCGATATTCGCGTGCCGCACAAAGGGAACATCGTTCAGAACGTCATTAATGGCGCGTTCGACGTGCTCGACGACTTCGACCTGATTCGCGAACAAAAAGAAGGTATGCGCGACGTGACGCTCGACCGCGACGAACAGCACGCGCTCGCCCGCTCCGCGCTCGCGCTGCGCTACGACCCGACCGATGCCGAGGCACCGGCCCCGATCACTGAAAGCCAGTTGCTCGCTCCGCGCCGTTTCGAGGATCGCCGCGACGACCTCTGGACGGTGTTTAACCGCGTGCAGGAAAACCTCACCAAAGGCGGGCTGCATGGCCGCTCGCGTACCGGGCGCGCGATGTCCACACGCCCCATCACCGGTATCGACCAGAACGTGAAGCTCAATCGTGCCCTCTGGATGCTGGCCGACGCCATGCGCCAAATGAAGGCGTAAGCGCCATAGGGCGATGTCGCGTCGCCCTATTCCAACCATTCCTTTCAGGACTCCTATCCAGGTCTTGTCCTGACAGGTTTCGGAAAAGACGCGACCCGGACCTTTCTTCTCAATCCTCGGGAGTCAATCATGCAAACCGAAACCACCGACGTGGGCACCGCCGATGCAGCTTCCTTGCTCGAAACTAGCTTCGGCAACGAGCAGCCCATCGTGACCGTGCCGTATTCCAGCCTGCGGCGCTCGCCGCTCAACGTGCGCACAAAAACCCTTTCCGGCATTCCCGGCCTCGCCGCCAATATCCGTGCGAAGGGCCTGCTGCAAAATCTCGTTGTCCACGAAATGAAGGGATCACGCGGCAAGCAACTCCGGTATGGTGTCTGCGCGGGCCAGCGCCGCGAAGCCGCGCTTGACCTGCTATTCGAGCAGAAGCACATCGCCGCCGACTATCCGGTGCCCGTGCGGATCGTCAGCGAAGGCGAAGCCCTCGCGATTTCACTGATCGAGAACAGCGAGCGTGAAGGACTCGACCCGTTCGACGTGCTGCGCTCGTACCGGATGCTGGCCGAAGAAGGCCGCAGCGTCGATTACATCGCTGCGCTGTTTTCCGCTTCGCCTCTCACGGTCAAACGGCGCATGAAACTCGCGAACGTGTCGCCCAAGCTGCTCGCCCTGCTGCGCGAAGACGGCATTACCCTTGACCAGTTGGCCGCGCTCGCATTGGCCGACGACCATGAAACGCAGGAGCGCGTCTGGTTCGATGCGCCGAACGACTGGCAGCGTGCCCCGCAATATCTCCGTCAGGCGATCACGCGGGCCGAAATTGATGCGAGCTGCAGCCGTCTGGTGCACTTCGTCGGCCTCACTTCTTACGAGGCGGCGGGCGGGTATGTCCGACGCGACCTTTTCAGCGACGTTGAAAACGCCGGATTCATCGCCGACGCGGAACTGTTGCAGCGACTCGCGGGCGAAAAACTCGAAGCCGTGGCCGAGAAAGTCCGTGCCGAAGGGTGGAACTGGACCGAAACACGCATCGAACGAGACGCGCTCGAACTGAACCACTACGGCAGGCTCGATCCGCTCGACCGCCCATATACCGAGGACGAGCAGCGGGAAATGGATGCCCTGACGGCGCGACAAGATGAACTCACGGAACAGTACGACGCACTTTCGGAGGACGATGAAAACGCCTATGAGGAAGGCGAACGGATCGAGGTCGAACTGAACGCAGTCACCGCCTCGATTCAGGCGCTTGAAATACGCACGCAAGCATGGGACGCACAACAGATGGCAGAAGCCGGTGCGCTCGTCATCCTCGACCCGCAAGGCAACCTGATCATCGAGCGCGGGCTGGTACGCCGTGACAGCGATGCCGGGCGCGGCGCGGGTACTGCGACAATCGAGCAGGCCGTCGCCACACCCAAGGAGGCGACCCGGAAGCCCAAGCCGGTTCACAGCGCGAAGCTCTGCCAGCGCCTGAGTGCCCACCGCACCGCCGCCATTCACGCGGAACTGATCACGCAACCGTCCGTCGCCCTCGCCGCGCTGCTGTTCCGGCTCGCGCCGATCGCCTTCCCCGAGCGGTACGGTGTCGGGCCAAGCCGGGACTATCTGGAACTCAATGCCACCAGCAACCACGATGCGCTGCTGAAGGCCGCCGACGATCTGTCCGACAGCACCGCATGGGGCATCATCGACGCGCAGCGCCAACAGTGGCTCGCGGCCCTCCCCCGAAATCAGGCCGACTTGCTGCCGTGGCTGATCGAGCAGGATCCCGGCACGACGCTGTTCGACCTGCTCGCCTTCTGCACCGGCACCCTGCTCGACGGTGCGACCGGTACGGAAGGCCCGCACGCCATCAATGCTCTGACCAACGCGCTGCAACTCGACATGACTCGATACTGGACGCCGACCCGCGCCTCGTATTTCAACCACGTCAGCAAGGCTCGAATCGTGGACGTAGCCATGCAGGCAGTTTCTCCCAAGATTGCCCTTGACTTCAGCAAGATGAAAAAGGGCGATGCCGCCGCCGCTGCCGAACTGCGGCTGGCAAAGGCCGCATGGCTCCCGGAAATCCTCACCGATCGGGAAATTCCGCCAATCCGTGCCCTCGGCGTGATGAACGATTTGGACGATGAGGCTGACGAAGATGAAGCGGAAAACCCGCAGGTAGCCAGTGCAGACGAAGCCGACGCGCAGGAAGCTAGCGCTGCAGCTGACACTGCGCCGGCGAACGAACACCGCCCGGCGTGGCCCTTCCCAACCGCCGCCAGCATAGCGAATGCCGAAACGCTGCAACACATCGCGTGATGGCCCACTCCCCGCCTGTGCTCGCGCGCAGGTGGGGAATACCGTTTATCGGGCGTGTTCGCCCACCCAAAATGCGGCAGCGACCAACATCACAAGCAGACCAGCCGCGACGACCAATAAGCGGCTCAGCGCCCGAATCAAACGCCGTTCAGTCACTTCGATACCCGTCTGCACCCGTTTCAAGGCTTCCGCTATCGCCCGCTCAAACAGGCTCGCCGCCTCGTCCATCCGCTCCCGCTGGTCCCGCGCCGCCACCGCCGCTGCACCGACAAGGCGGTTACCGGCAATCTTCGCGACCCGGTTCGCCATCCCGTTCGCGAGCGCGGCTATCGATCCCTCATTGAGCACCGCAAGCGCAACCTGATACCTCGCTTCGTGTTCCCGGATCATGCCCTCGGCCAACTGGATCGTCGCCTTGCAGCGCGCGAGCGCATCGCGATGCTGGCGCATCAAGGCATCGGTCGCCTCCTCGGCTTCCTGACGCACTGCCTCGAAACTGCCGTCCCCGGCCCTGCGGATACGGTCGGGCATTGCCTCGTAAAGCCGAGCGTAGTATTCGAGCACGACGATCATCGACCACAGCGCATCGTTGTCCCGCAAGCTCAGCGCACCGGAAACCCGCCGCATTCGCAGGAGACTGGCATCATCGGGCAATTCACCCGTGACCTCGAAAAACAGTCGGGCGAGCGCATCAGGCGATCTCGCCCGCCTGTTACGCATGAGCCGTCACCTTGGCGAACATCGTGCTGCACACTGCGCGCCAGCGCAGCAGTTCCGCCCGTTCACCCATATGCATCGTTTCCGCCGCCCTGTGTACCGACAGGCGCTGGCTACGCAGTTCGTCCGCGACGCGATCCGCAAGATCGGGAAAATCCAGCGACTGGCCTTGTGCCTCGACGGCCTTGCGCAATTGCGAGTCCCGATACAGGGTGAATTTTTCCGGTGGCCCGAAATAGCCGTTGCGCACGACATGCGTGACCGCATTCGGGAACGTCGCACCGAACTTCAGAAGCAATTCGAGGCTATCGCGCTGCCGGTTGATGACCCACAACACGACGAGACGCCGGGCCAGCTCATCGAGCGTGCTGGCGAGCGTCCCGCCGTACTGCGCGACACCCGTCTGGCTTCGCGCTGCTGTGTTGACGACAACGGTCGCGTCCCGGTGCATATCGCAAAAATTGACGAAGTCGATCCAGCCGCTGGCGTCGTCCAGATCACATGACCCGCATTCGATTTCGTCGTGGACCGCTTTCATGACATCGGGATTGGACGTGTCTGTCTCCACCAGCACGACATTGACATCCGTCCATCGGAGGTAATCGACCAGCGCCAGCGTCACGAAGCTCTTGCCGACACCGCCCTTGCCGCCACCGACCATGTAGATGGGGGGATTTTCCGTTGCCATGCGAGACCTCTACAAGTTCTCGGTATCCGGGCTGATCGGAAACCCGAGGAAGCCCTGTACCTGTTGCCCCGGCTTGATGACCCCCTTGTCCCCCTTCTGCTGCAGTCCAGTGCGTTGCGGGTTATCGCGTGGAGCATCGGCTCGCGCTGACTTCCTTCCCCGAGCAGGCGCCGTCACCTGCTCTCGTACCGCGTCCCGTCTGCCCGGTCGAATTCTTCCCTTTCCGTCCGCGCGGCGCATCGCATATCTCAGGGAATTGAGATTCACGTCGATGCCTTCCTGCGCGGCCTGTTCTATTAGTTCATGCAACGTATATCCCTTCTCCCGCGCCGCCACGATCTGTGTCCGTATGGATTCGACGCCGTCTCCCACCTTGACTGGTTGCTCGTCTCTCGCTTTTTCCGGTAGCGCATCCAGCCTGCGTCCGAGTGCTTCCCACTGCCCTCGCGTGAAACTCCTAGCAACCGACATGACTCACTCCGACGCACGACCTTCACTGCATCTTGCGCACGCGTTTACGCGCCGTCAACACCCGTTTCATGTAGTTTTCGATGAGGACGGAATACATCGGAATGCAGAGGAATATGGCGGAACAAAAAATATTTTTTCTGCCCGCACCAGAGGTTTCCTCGATTCACACGGAATTTCGCCCGCGTTCTCATTCGCGCGCACGGGCGCGAATCGCAGTGAACATCGTATGCTTGTCGGTTCACACTGAAGGACAACCGGAACGCGTTCGATGTCACTAACGCGCGAACACGATACTCACCCGTCTTGCCCTGCCATTGCTACGCCGGTGCCATACACGTGCGTCCGCTCTGCGCAGACCTTGACAGCCATGCGACTGCGGATCGCACACGAGTATTGCCTACACAACACGGTGCGATGAGTCGAGCGCACTCTCCACTCAACGCGCGCTCACGCCAACTCTCCACGTCTCTACATCTGATGCGCTCGGGTCCAATCGGCCAAGCACCGGCCACGCGTCTTTTTGCTCGACGTCGTTAAACGCCCAACGCACTGCGATTACGCGGATGCGAATTCCTGTTGCACATGGCTTGCACATCGCGCGCACGGAAGTCACGCTCGACACCGAAAACAACATGAAAATCGAGGTATGGCAGGATAGGCTTGCGCCGGTTTTGGGCGCCATTGCGCTTCACCGCAACAAGACATTCTCTTTCCACCAACCACATCACTTTCGAATTCAGCACCTGCAGCGTGAGCACGCAGCACCAGGCACTGGGAAATTTTGAATGTCATCACCATGAACGCAAATTTTCAATAATCTGGATAACGATATTGTTGCGTTCACGGAACGGACGTCTATATTTGAAGGAGTGGCAGTCAGCACGCCGCATTTCGCTGCGCCTTCATGTCGACCAACGAGGCACCACCGGGACCAGCTCTGGAGGAACATTCCGTGGGATTTCTTAAACTCGCGATCGAATTTGGCACAATCATTGCCATTTCGAAGGGTATTCAGCTCTTCAGCCATCACGTTCGACGCCAGTACGGCTACAGTTTTTTCACGGTACGTGGCTTTTGGCTCGCCGCGATCGGCATCAATCTCGTGTGTTGGGGATATTTCGGATGGGGCGCCGCCCTGCTGCGTCATGAACCGACGTGGAGCGGCCTCGTACTCATGGCAACGGGGCTTGCGGTAGTGATCCGGTTGATCTACGAAAACATTCGGGGTACGGGCGCGGCACACGGCTTCTGCGGATCAGTGCTGCAGCTCATGTTGTTTTTCCCGGTGGCACTCTACGGCATACCGCTTCTCGCGATCGCGTTGCTGTTTCTACTCTTTGCGACCTTCAAGGCCGGACCGGCATGGTTTGCTGATCGCGAATAAACAGGTGCCTCAGGACAGCAGCGCCGATGCATCTGACCATGAGCAATATCCTCACAACCGGTCGAATCACCGTCAGAACAGGCTCAACGGATCATCCCTTGGTTCCACGACTCCAGAAGACCTCGGTCCAGGTTGAATAAAAGACACCACGCAACTGATCGTGCTCTGGATTTTCCTACACTTAGGATCGGGTATCGCAGCATGATCGCTGTCACCCCACGCACAAACATCAACGCTCCATATCCCGAGTCGCGTCGTCTAAACGATCTGAATCCGGTCCCAGCCTGGTAGGCTGCTCGCGTCCATTATCCGGATTGCGCCCTACCACTGGCCGCTCTCGTTGCACCGGCATGGCCCCCACGAAGTACGCCATTTCAACGGCCGTCAAGCGATCCTCGCGCACGCGCGACCTTGCCATCGCGTAGGCCATCTCCCGCCACGCGGTGAATACGCCGCCCTGTGCGACCCATCGTGCATCGCGCTGAGCATCAGTCGGGAACGGTCTCCAGTACCTCGGCGTTTCGCCGCGTGCGACCGTATGAATGACAGCCTGCTTCGGATAGCGTTGCGTTATGCCGCGCGCACGCCGATGCGTCGCATTTGCCTCGACGCCATACTCCCGCAGTTGCTCTGCAAAACGCTCGCGCCATCGCTGCAGGTCCATGTGGCGCGGATTCAGGCGGCGCCCGTTAGGGCCACGTACCTGGACACTCAGATGAACATGCGGATGCGCTTCGTCGTCGTGTGCAGCGAAAACGTACGCACGCCCGTCGCCGAACTCAAGTGCCGCGAAATCGCGCGCCGCATCACGCACGGCTTTTCGATCCGTTCCGGGCGGCATCGACAGCAGGATGTTGAAAGTTTCACGCCGCGTACTGGCCTCCGGGATGCCCCAGCCGCCCAGTTGCCATGTCTTTACGAGATCGCTCAGCGCATCCTTGCCTTCAATACGGTTGCCGTTCTGATCTTCCAGTTCGATCCGGCCGTTACGGGAGATATAGCGCAAATGCCGACGTACGGCTCCCATGCCTTGCGCACTCCCCGCCTTGTTGGTGATCTTGACCATGACCTCCGGGGTACGCCTGAGCGTGCGGGCGACCCGAGCGCGCATGAGGACGGCGGCGTCGCGAATATCCACATGTGAGAGCCGCGCGGCACGCGCATGTCGTAGTGGCTCCTGAAACAGGCGGTCACCCCAGTTCACGAGCATCGCATCGATGTAGATCCTCGGATATGGCATGTCAGCGGCTCCATCGGTCAAGATTCGCGCGAATGATGACAGCCGCCGTACGCAGGTGTTCATCAACGCGCCTTCGCAACCCTACCCATTCGGACCTCAACTCCCGACGGGCCGGCTCTGCCTCGTCGGCCCGTGCAAGTTGGCCCAACAGACGGCCGATCTCGGCAAGCTGCCGATTTGATACGGATAGGGCATGCAATTCGGGCTCGCCCAACTGCGGCTCTCGGGTCAATTGCGCACGAATTAGTGACACGATCCAGCGATTACCGCGCAGGCCCATTGCCATCGCATGTCGTTCGACAGCACTCCGTTCTGCAATAGTCAGTCGGATTTCGATACGCGTGCGCGGCTCCCCGACCACCGGCCGAGGTAAGCCACACGTGGTCGTGCCAGGTTCCCCGGCCGCATCTTCACGGATAGCGGTTGCAACCAGCTGGCGCACGCCCTCGCCTGCGGTCAAACCGCGGCGCGCACACCAGTCTTCCCAGTGTGACCTGAGTGCACCGAGCTCGACGCACAGACGCTCGCGGCCGACCACGATTCACCTCAGCGAGATGGTGATGGTGGTGACGGTTCGCCAGGCATTCGCTCGATCTCTCGGGTAGGCGTGCGTTCGGAGGTCCGATGCTTGCGACGATTCCGGTCCGATGGCGCGTTCGGATCAAACACCTTCGGCGTCGGTACCGGGATGCCCTCGCGCTGGAACGCAACCAACATGCGCTCCGCACGCTTCTGTACCAGAGCAATGGACCGCTGGCTAAAACCCTGCTCGCGCATAGCTGCCGTCAGCACGGCCAGATGAAGCTCCCGTTCATTTTCTGAATCGAGCGCGCCATAACGTCCTTGAGGCTCTGGCTCCCCAACCGGGGCAACGTGTGAATCCGCAGATTGGGCTTCTTCGCCCGGCGGATTTTCTGATTGCCGCGCGACAGAAACATCACGCCCCCGCTGCGCGACTTCCACCTGCCACGTATTGCGGTAAACGTCTTTCTCGTCTTCGCCAATCACCCGTCCTTCGTCATTCAAATTCGGCACTCGAACCGTGACGAGGCGTTTGCCGAGATTCTCGAGCATCACCTGCTGCCCGATTTGAGCATTCGCTTCACGCACCGCGCGCTCGAGATCGACACCCCACACCACCTGATCGATTCCAGTCTCGTCGCGAAACACGACGTAATACGAGCCGCTGCGCGCCGGATTGTGTTGGTATGGTGCGCCACCATGCTCACGCAGTTCCCCGACGTAGCGCCGTGGACCATCGATCTCGTCGTGTGCTGCGTTCTGGTTTCCCTCGGGAATAGCCGATTCAGAAGCGGCCGGACGGCGTGGTGCAAATGAAGGAGATGGGTTTACGGCCATCCTTGCGTCGACGCGAGGCGCGGATGAAACCATCGTTCGATCATCTAGGCGACCCGGTGCGTCCGCAACAGGCGGTGATCCGGCGTGCGCCGCTACCTCAATGCGATTGTCCAGCCGCGCCTGCCGCGCATCCGCCAGACGCGCCAGATCAGCCGCTTTTGGTTCGTAGCCGCTCACCTCGATGCCGAGCAGCGTGCCTTGCAGCCACGCCTCGCGGCGAAATACCTCGTGCCCGGACACTCGAATGCGCCGCCACGACTTCGCATGCGCCATGTCGATCATGGACTCGACTACGTCCGGGCGGTTGTGCTCGGTAACGAGATACGGCCCCAGATCTTCAAATGCCAGCTGATACGGCGCGTCCTTCAGGAAATACTGGTTGCCGGTGCGCACGTAGCGCTTGCGTACTCGTTCAGGCGGTTGGTCGAGCGGCGCACTGACTCGATCCGTCTCGTCCGGTATCCCGTTCGGCGACAGAGTCTCGGCATGCTGGGCGACGGTGGCATCATCGCGGATCGCCTTCTCTCGCAATCTAGCCAGGGCAGCGTCGAAGTCCCGTCGGCGTCGAGCCGATACTGCTTCTTTCGCGGCCAGATTCAGCCTCTCATGACGTTCGTCCACCGCAGCTGGACCTACACTATCGCCCGTTAAATCCTGTTCAATCATGTTGATAACTGGATCGGCTTCATCGGCGGCAATTCTCTGGGCCATGTCACCACCTCGCATTTTCAAGATCGGCATTGCACGTGCGCGCTATGCTGACGAGCCTTATCGGTCGGGCCTCGACCCAGTTTCGCGGGACGCCTCCTGTTCCCGCGACTTTTCGAGCGCGGCGGCCCGCGCCTCCCGGATGCGTGCCCAGGATCTCGCCTGCAACTGATCGAGCATCCCCTCAAGATTGGGGCTGTAATTCAGCTCGCGGGCGGATTTCTTCAGCGAACCGACCATGCGTTCGAGCAGGTCGCGGGCCCGGTCCCATGGATAGACCTTCGGTTGGCCGCCGTCGTAACCTACCTGTAACTCGGCCCCGTTCAGCCGCGCGTGTTCGTCCATCCATTTCAGCCGCTCGGACACAAACGTCATCTGATCCTTGCGGTGGAACACGACACTACGCGTCGCGACCTCCTGTACCAGATAGTGTTCCGTGTTGAATACTTCGCCGCGATAGAGTCCGCCGTTCTCGCGCGGCGTGGCCATCCTGAGCGGCGAACCGAACCGGTGTTCAGCCAACGCCCTGACCTCGTTCGGAACGTCGCCCACCTCGAACAGCGGTTCGCCTACCGGCGGTCGCGACGATGCAAACCTCGGCGGATCGGCAACCGGAGGGGCAACAGCCGGCGATACAGCAGCGGAAGAATCCGTCGATGGTGGTGCCGAACCGGACGCGCCATCCGCGGCCGGCACATCTGGTGCATCCTGTTTTCGCGTACTGCGCTTCGAGGACCGGCGACGCGGCGTCCCTTCGTCGTCGGTTAATAGCTTTTCCTTGACGTTGCCCATCTTTTCGCCCTCCTTATGCTGGTCCACCTCAAACACTGTCGTACCGGATACGGCGGAGAATCATCGCGGTGTCGATGTCGCGCACACGCACATCGCCGATGATGGGATAGGCGTACGTCTCCAGTGTGTTGCCCCATTGCTGGACATGCTTGCGGTTTCGCCATTCCGGCTCACGCGCACGGATGAACGATTCAGCCGCGTCACGGAACGTCACATTGGCATCGGTCGAGATATCGAGCCGGTGGCGACGCTGCTCTTCACGCCGTGCGAGGATGGGATCGATATGGTTTTCGACCATCTCGCGATATCCGCTGACCAGCTTCCGGGCTTCCCCAAGCGAAACCCGCGACAGCGGTCCGAGGCCCATTTCGCGCACGCGCCCATCGATCGTGAAGCGAAACACCCATGAGCGTGCGCCGCTATCGGCGATCTGCAGGTAGAGGCCACCGCCGTCTGCGTAATGGCCTGGATCGGCCACCTTCGCGACGCGCAGTGCGCTAAGCCGATGCAAGTGTCGTCCCGCCATGTTGTCCTCCTTTCCTACCCACAAAACCCAACCCGCTACCCATGTTTCATGGGGAGATTGTGCAGAGCCGTGGCGGAAGGCAGCCGGAGTCGAACCGACCCGGGAGTGTCTGACACCCCCAACCGGGTTTGAAGCCCGGCCGTACCACCGGATACGAATGCCTTCCGTGGGGAAAAAAACCAAAGAACGACGAGCGCCTACGCCTGTACACCCACCCAACCGCTGTCAGGCCGCAGGAAGTGAAGATCGCGGTGGAAGCGAGTATACCCAACCCGATCGAAGAACTCGAGAATCTGGATCGCGCGCTTGCGGCCGAGCCCCGTCGCGTCGCGAAACGTCGCCGCGTCGAGCCCGCCGCCGCGCGTCGGCGCGAGATGCGCGACCAGCCCGGCCAGCTCGCGCACGACATCCGCGTGATAGAACAGGTCGCGCACGACCTGATGCACGTCGCCGCGCCGCGCGAGCTTGCGCAGCAGCGTGCGCACGGCCTCCTCCTGCGCGCCCGTGTCGCGCGCCAGATCGCGGACCCACGGCGGATCGAAGCGCCCCGCATGAATCAGCGGCAGCAGTTGCCGCGCCAGCGCTTCCTCGCGCGCATCGAAACTCACCGAATGCGACGGCAGATGCAGCCACGGCCCGCTTCGCCCCACCTCACCGCCGTCCACCAGCGCATCGACCAACGCACGCCACAGCGCATCGCCGACGAGCGGCGCCGCCATCCGCCGCAGGCGCGCCGCATCGAGCCCCTGCTCGTCCGGCACGCGTTCGTGATACGCGCGCAGCGTATCGATCGCCCGCGCCTGCAGCGCGTCCCAATGCACTCGCGCGATCACCGTGCCGTCGTTCGACGCGCGCTCGCGCTGGCCGATCGCCAGCGCGTCGTCCGGCAACGCCAGCACGTCGGGCGCGAAGCCCGTCAGGTGCGTGAGCATCGCGCTTGCGATCCCGAGCGGCGCCTGCGCGAGCAGCGCATCGAGCCGCCCTTCGTCGAGCCACGCCGCCAGTGCGTCGAGCCATGCGCGGCGCGCAGGCGTGCGACGCTTGCGTGCGGGACCGAACGGATCGAGCACGCGACCGCCGCCGACGGTGCGCGTCGCCTGCGGATTGCGGACGATGAAGCGATCGCCCGGCAGCGCGAACACGGGTTCGTCGAACACCAGTTGCACGCGCATCATCTGGCCCGCCGCGAGCGTATCGCCGTCGAGCAGCGCGACGTGCGCGACGCGATGCAGCGTGCCGAGATGCACGTGCAGCGGCGCCCAGTGCGTCAGCGTGAGCCCCGCATCGGCCAGCAGCGTCAGTTCGACGTCGAGACGCGGCGACGTCGCGACGAGCCGCGCATCCGCGACGGTATCGCCACGCTCGACGTCCGCACGGTCGACGCCAGCCAGGTTCAGCGCGCAGCGCTCGCCCGCGCGGCCCGCGTCGACCGGCCGGTTCTGCGCATGGATGCTGCGCACGCGCGCAGCACTGCCGGTGCGCACGACCGCGAGCGTGTCGCCGGTCGCCACGCGGCCCGCGAACGCGGTGCCCGTCACGATGGTCCCCTGCCCGGCGAGCGTGAACACGCGATCGACCGCGAGCCGGAACAGGCCGTCGTCGCGGCGCGCACGCCATGCGAGTGCCGCATCGGCGAGATGACGCTTCAATGCGGCGACGCCCGGATCGTCGTCGCGCGTCGCGCAAGTTTCGAAGATCGGCGCGCCATCGAGCGCCGAGCCGTGCAGCCACGTGGCGATCTCGTCGCGCACCGCCGACAGGCGCGCGGCGTCGACCCGATCGCACTTCGTCAGCGCGACAGCACCATGCGCGACGCCGAGCAGTTGCAGGATCGCGAGGTGCTCGCGGGTCTGCGGCATCACGCCGTCGTCCGCGGCGATCACGAGCAGCGCGAAGTCGATCCCGCTCGCACCGGCCGCCATCGTATGAATCAGCTTCTCGTGGCCCGGCACGTCGATCAGGCCGAGCACGTCGCCGTTCTCGAGCGGCGTATACGCATAGCCGAGCTCGATCGAGATGCCGCGCGCCTTCTCTTCCTTCAAGCGGTCGGTGTCGACGCCGGTCAGCGCGCGCACGAGCGTCGTCTTGCCGTGATCGATATGTCCCGCGGTACCGACGATCACGCAGCCGGCCCCGCGGCCTGCACGCATTGCGCGACGAATGCCGCTTCGTCCGCCGCTTCGAGGCAGCGCAGGTCGAGCCGCAGCGCATTGTCGGCGATGCGGCCGATCACCGGGCGCGGCCATTCGCGCAACCGTTTCTCGAGCTGCGCGAGCGCACGGCCGCCGCGCTTGCCGTCCGGCGTGCGCACGACGAGCCCGGCGCTCGGCAACTGGTCGACCGGCAGCGCGCCGCTGCCGATCTGGCTGAACATCGGCTCGACCTGCACGTCGAAGCCGCCGCCGAGCGCGGCCTGCAACGCCGGACGCACGCGCTCGGCGGCCTCGGCGATCTCGCGCTGCGGCCGCGTCAGCAGACGCAGCGTCGTGAGCCGCTCACGCAGGAATTCCGGCGCCTGGTACAGCCGCAGCACGGGCTCGAGCGCGGCGAGCGTCAGCTTGCCGACGCGCAGCGCGCGCTTGAGCGGATGTTTCTTGATCTTCGCGACGAGCGCGCGATCGCCGACGATCAGCCCGGCCTGCGGCCCGCCGAGCAGCTTGTCGCCGCTGAACGTGACGAGGTTCGCGCCGGCCGCGACGGTTTCCTGCACGGTCGTCTCGTGCGGCAGGCCCCATTGCGACAGATCGGCGAGCGTGCCGCTGCCGAGGTCGACCGCCACCGGCAGGCCGTGCTCGCGCGCGAGCGGCGCGAGTTCGGCCAGCGTCACCTCCTTGGTGAAGCCGCTGATCGCGTAGTTGCTGCAGTGCACCTTCATCAGGATCGCCGTGCGCGGACCGATCGCGTCCGCGTAGTCGCGCAGATGGGTGCGGTTGGTGGTGCCGACCTCGCGCAGTTTCGCACCCGCACGGCTCATGATGTCGGGAATGCGGAACGCGCCGCCGATCTCGACCAGTTCGCCGCGCGACACGATCACTTCGCGTTTCGGCGCAAGCGCCGACAACACGAGCAACACGGCCGCGGCATTGTTGTTGACGACGGTCGCGGCTTCCGCGCCGGTCAGTTCGCACAGCAGATCGTCGATCAGGTCGTCGCGGTCGCCGCGGCGGCCCGTGGCGAGGTCGAATTCGAGGTTGACGGGCTGCGTGAGCGCGTCGACCACCGCGCGCACCGCGTCGTCGGGCAACAGCGCGCGCCCGAGATTCGTGTGCAGCACGGTGCCGGTCAGGTTGAACACCGCGCGCACGGTGCCCGCGCTCTGCTCGGCCAGCGTGCGGGCGACGGCCGCCGCGATGCGCGGCTCGTCGAGCGGCCCGGCCGCCGGCGGATCCTGCTGCGCGGCGGTGCGCCAGCGTTCGAGTTCGGCGCGCACCGCGTTCAGCACGCGCGTACGTCCATAGTCGGCGAGCAGCGGCTGCAGCGGCGCCGACGTCAGCACGCGCTCCACCGACGGCACGCGTGCGAGGACGGCATTCAGTTCATTCAAACCCGGTTCGGTCACGTAATGGTGGCTCCAATTCCATGCGCGGCAGGCAGCCGGCGCAGGCGCTCGCGCGCGCCCCGGCTCCGTACCGTCATTCCGCTTCGCGCGACATGTCCGGCCACAGCAGCGGGTTCGGCGAACTGCGCTGGTAGCCGGCTTCGTTCATCAGCAGGTCGAGCGTGAGGCTCGCGAGATCGTCCGCCAGCGGCTCGAACTCGTAGTCCTTCTCCTGGTAGCCGATCTTGCGATAGGTCTTGCATTCGTCACAGGACTCGGCCTTGACGGCTTCGCTGCCGCCTTCGATCCCGTGGTAAGCGATGCCCTTGGTCGAGTCGCAGTGCGAACATTTCGTGCGCACCATGTGCCACTCGGTCGTGCACAGGCCGCACTGCAGGAAACGGTAGCCCTGGTACTGGCCGCCGACGCGCACGACGCTCGCGACCGGATGCGTGCCGCACACGGGGCACAGCCCCGGCTGGTCGAGATACGGGACGTCGGCCGGTGCCACGCGGCTCGCGAGATCGGTCCAGACGACCTGCAGCGCGGCCATCAGGAACGGCGCGGTGGCCGGGTCGACTTCGGCGAAGCGCAACGCGAGGATCGCGTCGGCCTGCGCGTCGAGTTCGGCGGGCGCCATCAGGCGCAGCCGGTCGAGCAGCTTCGCGAGCGACGGATTGACGAGCCCGGCGCTTTCGACGCGGTCGAGCAGTTCGTACAGCACGGCCCGCCACTGCGGGTTGCGCTCGCCGTCGAGCGCCGGCACGAGGGGCATCGAATGCTGTTGCGCGCGTGCGATCGCTTCGGGCGACGGCAGCGGCAGTTCCAGCGCC
Source organism: Burkholderia sp. Bp8986 (assembly GCF_003854225.1). Classification (NCBI taxonomy): domain Bacteria; kingdom Pseudomonadati; phylum Pseudomonadota; class Betaproteobacteria; order Burkholderiales; family Burkholderiaceae; genus Burkholderia; species Burkholderia sp. Bp8986. Next base: position 24,658 of record NZ_QTQM01000031.1, read on the forward strand.
TGCAGCGTCGCGTGCTGCGCGTCGGCAACGGTCGCCATCAGCCGCAGGTAGCCGCTGATCGGGTTCAGGTCGGCAAGCTTGCGCAGCCGGGCGGCACGCGCGGCGAACGCGGTGCCGCGCTCCGGCAGGCGAAAGCGCGGAATGGCCGAGTGATCGAGCGCCGAAATCTCGGTCGGTTCGAGAATGCGTTGTGTCACGAAAATGTCTTCCAAATAAACAAGCGCCGACAGGTCGGCGCTTCAGGCGATTCCGACGGCTGACGGAACGGCCCGCCGCGATCGGCGAGCCGCCCCGCTCCAGTGCGTTATTTCACGCTTTCACGGAACCACTTCGGGTGATGCTTGCGGGCCCAGCCCAGCGTGACGGTGCCGCGCACCATCGCCCCGATCGAGCCCTTCACCCACAACGCCGCGTAAATGTGCACGATGATGCTCGCGATCAGCACGAAGGCCGCCACGGCATGCACGACGGCCGCCGCGCGGATCACCCCGATCGGGAAGTAGAACGAGAAGTAGCGCCGCCAGATCACGATCCCCGACAGCAGGAGCAGCAGCAGGCACGCCACCAACGTGAAGAATAGCAGCTTCTGTCCGGCGTTATAGCGCCCGACGGGCGGCAGCCTGTCTTCCTGGTTGGTCAGCACGTCGCCGATCTGCTTCAGCCATTGGCGGTCGTCCGCGTCGAGCGTGTTGTGATGCCAGAAGCGCACCACGAGAATCGCGAACGACACGAACATCACGAGACCGACGAACGGATGCAGGATCCGCGTCCACTGGCCGCCGCCGAACAGCGCGGTGAGCCAGAACATCGACGGATGGAACAGCGCGAGCCCGGACAGCGCGAGCAGCACGAACGTGATCGCGGTGATCCAGTGGTTCGTGCGCTCGTTCGGCGTGTAGCGGACGATCAGGTTGGGGTCGTCGTGCTTCATTTTGCGTCCTCCTTGATGCGTCGCGCCTCGTCGCGGGCGGCGGCTTCCTCTTCCTCGCTGACCTCGTTCGGACCGACCCGGGTGTAGTGGAAGAACCCGGCCAGCGCGGTCAGCGCGAGGCCGGCGACCGCGAGCGGCTTCGCGATGCCCTTCCACAGCCTCACCATCGGGCTGATCGACGGATTGTCGGGCAGCCCGTGGTACAGCGACGGTTTGTCGGCGTGGTGCAGCACGTACATCACGTGCGTGCCGCCGACGCCCTGCGGGTCGTACAGCCCCGCATGCTCGAAGCCGCGCTCCTTCAGGTCCTCGATCCGCTCGGCCGCGTGCTGCTTCATGTCCTCCTTGGTGCCGAACACGATCGCGCCGGTCGGGCAGGTCTTCACGCAGGCCGGTTCCTGGCCGACCGCGACGCGGTCGGAACAGAGCGTGCACTTGTACGCGCGATGATCCTTCTTCGAGATCCGCGGCACGTTGAACGGGCAGCCGGTCACGCAATAGCCGCAACCGATGCAGTTCTCCTCGTGGAAATCGACGATCCCGTTGTTGTACTGCACGATCGCGCCCGGCGACGGACACGCCTTCAGGCAGCCCGGATCCTCGCAGTGCATGCAGCCGTCCTTGCGGATCAGCCACTCGAGGTCGCCCGCCGGGTTCTCGTATTCGGCGAACCGCATCACCGTCCACGAGTGCTCCGACAGGTCGGCCGGGTTGTCGTACACGCCGACGTTGGTGCCGACTTCGTCGCGCAGGTCGTTCCACTCCATGCATGCCGTCTGGCATGCCTTGCAGCCGATGCACTTCGATACGTCGATCAGCTTCGCGACGCTCCCGGTCACCGGTTCGCGCGCCGTGGGCGGCGGCGTCGTGGTGGCCGAGACGCGCTTGATATCCAGCGATTGCAATGCCATCTCTTCCCCCTTACGCCTTTTCGACCTTCACCAGGAACGACTTGAATTCCGGTGTGTACGAGTTGCCGTCGCCTACGGACGGAGTCAGGGTATTGGCGAGATAGCCGGGCTTCGTCAGACCCTTGAAGCCCCAGTGCAACGGGACGCCGACCGTCTGGACCTTCTTGCCCTCGATCGTCAGCGGCTTGATCCGCTTCGTGACGAGCGCGACCGCGACGATGTAGCCGCGCTTGGACGACACCTTCACGCGATCGCCGTGCGCGACGCCGACTTCCTTCGCGAGGTCTTCGCCGATCTCGACGAATTGCTCGGGCTGGATGATCGAGTTCAGCCGCGCATGCTTGGTCCAGTAGTGGAAATGCTCGGTCAGCCGGTACGTCGTCGCGACGTGCGGGAACTCCGATGCCTTGCCGAACGACGCGCGGTCGTCCGGGAACACGCGGGCAGCCGGGTTGTTCAGCGCCTGCGGGTTGTCAGGGTGCAGCGGGTTCGCCGCGAGCGGCGTCTCGAACGGCTCGTAGTGCTCGGGGAACGGACCTTCGTTCATCCCCGCGCGGGCGAAGAAGCGCGCGACGCCTTCCGGGTTCATGATGAACGGCCCCATCCCGTTCTCGGGCGGTTCGTCCGCCTTGAAGTCTGGAATGTCGGGGCCCTTCCACGCGCTGCCGTTCCAGCCGATCAGCTTGCGGGTCGGGTCGAACGGCTTGCCGGCGACGTCGCACGATGCGCGGTTGTACAGGATCCGCCGGTTGGCCGGCCAGGCCCACGCCCAGTTCAGCGTCTGGCCGATGCCGGTCGGGTCCGAGTTGTCGCGCCGCCCCATCTGGTTGCCGGCCTGCGTCCAGGCGCCGCAGAAGATCCAGCAGCCGCTCGCGGTCGTGCCGTCGTCCTTCAGCTGCGCGAACGCGGCGAGCTGCTCGCCCTTCTTCACGAGCGTCTTGGCCGGATCCTTCGGGTCGGGCAGGTCGGCGAGCGCACGGCCGTTGAACTCCATCGCGAGCTCTTCGGGCGTCGGGCTTTCCGGGTTCGCGTACGGCCAGGTCAGGTTCACGATCGGGTCCGGATACTTGCCGCCGTCCGTCTGGTACATCTTGCGCATGCGCAGGAACAGCCCCGCCATGATCTCGAGGTCGCTCTTCGCGTCGCCCGGCGGCTCCGCGCCCTTCCAGTGCCATTGCAGCACGCGGCTCGAACTGACGAGCGAGCCGTTTTCCTCCGCGAAGCACGTGGTCGGCAGCCGGAACACCTCGGTCTGGATCTTCGACGCATCGACGTCGTTGTAGTCGCCGTGATGCTTCCAGAACTCGGACGTCTCGGTCGCGAGCGGATCCATGATCACGAGCCACTTCAGCTTCGCGAGGCCGGCCGCCGTCTTCACCTTCGACGGCGCCGCCGCGAGCGGGTTGAAGCCCTGGCAGATGTAGCCGTTCATCTTGCCGGCATTCATCAGCTCGATCGCCTGCAGCAGGTCGTACTGCTTGTCGAGCTTCGGCAGGTAGTCGTAGGCCCAGTTGTTCTCGGCGGTCGCGGCGTCGCCCCACCACGACTTCATGAAGCTGACGTGGAACGCCTTGTAGTTCTTCCAGTAGCTCAGCTGGTTCGGCCGCAGTGGCAGCTGCACGCGCTTCTTGATGTAGGCGTCGAAATCCTGCTCGGCCTGCATCGGCAGCGTCATGTAGCCCGGCAGCAGGTTCGACATCAGCCCGAGGTCGGTCAAGCCCTGGATGTTCGAGTGGCCGCGCAGCGCGTTCATCCCGCCGCCGGCGATGCCGATGTTGCCGAGCAGCAGCTGCACCATCGCGCCGGTGCGGATCATCTGCGCGCCGACCGAATGGTGCGTCCAGCCGAGCGCGTACAGGATCGTGCCGGCGCGGCCTGGCACGGCCGTCGTCGCGAGCATCTCGCACACCTTCAGGAATTTCTCCTTCGGCGTGCCGCAGGTCTGCTGGACCATGTCCGGCGTATAGCGCGCGTAGTGCTGCTTCAGCAGGTTGTAGACGCAGCGCGGATGCTGCAGCGTCGGGTCGACCTTCGCGAAGCCGTCGTCGCCCCGCTCGTAGTCCCAGCTCGATTTGTCCGGATACGCGTGCTTCTCGGCGTCGTAGCCGGAATAGATGCCGTCGTTGAACGCGAAATCCTCGCGCACGATGAACGAGAAGTCCGTGTAGTTCTTCACGTACTCATGCTGGATCTTGTCGTTCGTCAGCAGATAGTTGATCACACCGCCCAGGAAGACGATGTCGGTGCCGGTGCGGATCGGCGCGTAGTAGTCGGCCACCGAGGCCGTACGCGTGAAGCGCGGGTCGACGACGATCAGCCGCGCCTTGCGGTGCGCCTTCGCCTCCGTCACCCACTTGAAACCGCACGGATGGGCCTCGGCTGCATTGCCGCCCATCACGAGAATCACGTCCGCGTTCTTGATGTCGACCCAATGGTTCGTCATCGCTCCACGGCCAAACGTCGGGGCAAGACCTGCCACCGTCGGGCCATGTCAGACACGCGCCTGATTGTCGAATGCGAGCATCCCCAGACTGCGGATGGTCTTGTGCGTGAGGTAACCGACTTCGTTACTGCCCGCCGATGCGGCCAGCATGCCGGTGGTCAGCCAGCGGTTGACCTTCGCGCCGTCTTCCGCCGTCTCGACGAAGTTCGCGTCGCGGTCGGCCTTCATCAGCTTCGCGATCCGGTCGAGCGCGTCGTTCCAAGAGATGGGTTCCCACTTGTCCGAGCCGGGCGCACGATACTCGGGGTGCGTCAGGCGGTTCGGGCTGTGGATGAAATCGATCAGGCTCGCACCCTTCGGGCACAGCGTGCCGCGATTGACGGGATGGTCGGGATCGCCTTCGATATGGATGATGCTCGGCTGCGCATTCTTCGCGCCGTCACCGAGGCTGTACATCAGGATGCCGCAACCCACTGAACAATAAGGACAGGTGTTGCGCGTTTCGACTGTGCGCGCCAGCTTGTACTGTCGGACCTCGGCGAGCGCTTCCGTCGGAGAAAAGCCCAGCAGGGCAAGACTCGATCCGGCAAGCGACGTGGCCGTCACCTTCAGGAACTGGCGCCGGGACATTTGTAGCATGATGGTCTCGGCGTTTTTGTGGGGTGGGGTGAAACTGAAAGGAATTATAGACAGTTCAGGCAACTATGATCGATTCGTCGGATCAATACCGATTTGCCGATCCACCGATGTCCTGCGTTCAACGCACAACCGAACCGTCATGAAACGACAGATCACGTCCGAGGCGACCCGCCTCGCGCAACAACAGGCCAACTGGGCACTCAACGCGTTCAGGCGCTTCTCTTCCGACCGCTGCTCGGCGATGGCCGCGAGCATCGCGTTCTTCTCGGCGTTCTCGCTCGCGCCGACGCTCGTGATGGTGATCGCCGTGGCCGGCTGGTTCTACGGCGACGACGCCGCGCGCGGCCAGGTGTTCGAGCAGGCCCACCAGTTGATCGGCGACGATGCGGCGGCCAGCATCCAGACGATCGTGCAGAACGCGCATCGCGCGGGCCAGCGCGGCGGCATCGCGACGCTGATCTCGTTCGCCGCGCTCGCGATCGGCGCGTCGGCGACGTTCGCGTCGCTGAACACCGCGCTTTCCGTGATCTGGCCGAGTACGGAAAGCCGCTGGTCGAGCATGCTCGGGCTCGTGCGCGTGCGGCTCATTTCGTTCGGGCTCGTGCTCGGCGTCGCGTTCCTGCTGATCGTGTCGCTCGTGCTCGATACCGCGATCACGTTCATCGGCACCTGGCTGCTCGGCGATTCACCGTATGTCGCGATCACCAACCTGTTGCAGTTCTTCGTCGGCATCGCGGTGCTCGCGGGCGCGTTCGCCGCGCTGATGAAGTTCCTGCCCGATGCGCGCGTCGCATGGCACGACGCGACGATCGGCGGGATCGTGTCCGCGATCCTGTTCTCCGGCGGCAAGAAGCTGTTCGCGCTGTATCTCGCGCACGCGGGCACGGCCAGTGCGTTCGGCGCGGCCGGATCGTTCGCGGTCCTGCTGATGTGGCTGTACTTCTCGGCGGCCGTGCTGCTGCTCGGCGCGGAATTCGCGGCCGCGCGCGGCGATGCGCATCGCCGCAACGGCAACGTCCCGGCCGCGGCCGCGCCGACGGATCGCACCGCCGATCGCTCAGGCGGCAACTGAATCCCCACGTATTTTTTCCCGCGCGGCCGCGCGTCGCGCGCGCCGCATCGTCGCCCTACGCGACTGCCTTCGCTTGCGCAACCCACCCGGCCGCCGCGCGTTGATGCGCTCTTTGCATCAGCGCGCGATGCAGCCTGCAACAGCAAACGTTTGCACGCGTCAATTTCCGTGCGCCAACCGGCCAAACCCGCCCCTCCGCCGCCGAACACACCAACCGCTGCAACAATCGCGGCGCAGCAATTGTCAACTATTTCAAAAAGAGGAACAGTCCTTGATGTGCTTGATATATATAGACTTTTTCTCGCTGTTACCTTTTCGAGACACTTTATTTTTTAAGCTTTCTTGCAGGGATGGCACTGAGCTATTCTCCAATCCGCAACAAATAATGAATGACGAATCATTTGCGTGGAGATACTCAACGATGAAGAAACTCGCACTCTCGACCCTCTCGCTCGCCCTGCTGGGCGCCGCTGGCGCTGCTCACGCTCAGTCGAGCGTGACGCTGTACGGCGTGATCGATACGTCGATCGCATGGGTCCACGGCAACGACGGCCAAGCCAACAACTCGTGGCAAATGCTGTCGGGCAACCTGCAAGGCAGCCGTTGGGGCCTGAAAGGTGCTGAAGACCTCGGCGGTGGCCTGAAGGCGATCTTCCAGTTGGAAAACGGTTTTGATCCGGGCACGGGCCACCTGAACCAGGGCGGTCGCATGTTCGGTCGTCAGGCATACGTCGGCCTCGAGAGCGCCCAGTACGGTACGCTGACGCTCGGCCGCCAGTACGACCCGCTGGTCGACCTGGTCCAGGCAGTCACGGCTGACAACTACTTCGGCAGCGTGATGGCAACGCCGGGCGACGTCGACAACAACGACAACTCGCTGCGCGTCAGCAACGCAATCAAGTACACGTCGCCGGTCTGGGCAGGCTTCCAGGTCGAAGGCATGTACGCCCTCGGCGGCGTCGCAGGCAAGACGGGCGCAGGCCAGACGTGGTCGGTCGCAGCTGCCTACAACAACGGCCCGGTCGGCGTTGCAGCAGGCTACTTCTACGCAGCCAACCCGTCGCCGACGACGGCGATTGCACGCGGCGGCTGGGGTTCGACGACCTCGGACAACATCATCGACGGCCCGATCAACTCGGGTTACGCAACGGCGAAGTCGATCGCGATCGCACAAGTCGCAGGCCAGTACGCACTCGGCCCGGTGACGTTCGGCCTCGGCTACAGCAACGCACAGTACAAGCCGGACGCATTCTCGGGCTTCGGCTCGACCGAAAAGTACAACACGGGCCGCGCGTTCGTGACGTACCAGGTCACGCCGCCGCTGCTGCTGGGCCTCGGCTACTCGTACACGAAGGCGAGCGGCGATACGGACGCGAAGTACCACCAGGTCGGTATCGGCGCGGACTACTCGCTGTCGAAGCGCACGGACATCTACCTGGTCGGCGCATACCAGCACGCGAGCGGCACCCAGCGCGTGAACGCGACGACGACGCAAAGCGCGCAAGCGTCGATTGCTTCGTACGGCTTCGCTGGCAAGAGCTCGGCCGAACTGGTCGCACTCGGCATTCGCCACAAGTTCTAAGAAGTACGTTTCCGGTGTGCATGGCGTCTCCGACGCCGTGCCGCCGAACTGCAAAACCAGTCACCGGTTTCGGCCGTGGCTGGTTTTTTTTCGTCCGTTGCCGGCGCCGCCGTGGCGAGCGGCGATCGTGGCCGGCACCGTGGGTACGGCAAACGGCCGGGAGCGGCGCCTGGGCCGCCTGTCGCGCGCCGGAAGCGTGTCCGGAGGCATCCGGATACCCTGCACGGTCGGACCGTGGCATACGGCCGGTCAGGCGCATGCCGCGCTGGCTGCCACCGCGCTCCCATATTCCTCCTGACGCGCGCCTGGAGGATCCGGCGTCGCAACGGACGCATGTGTGTCCACCCTGCCGATTTCGATACCGCGACGCAAAGCACTATGCTTCGACGTGTCGATTTCGACGGCCTTCGTCCGTCGTATCGATGGCGGCACGCAGATTGCCCCGTTCCTCACCGACACACCCGACAGGAGACGCTCTATGACGATTCAGAAGATCACGCCGTTCCTCTGGTACTCGACGGAAGCCGAAGAAGCCGCGGCCTTCTATGCGGGCATTTTTCCGGACTCGCGCGTCGTGCGCGTCACGGCGGTCGCCGGCACCAGCGGCACCCGGATGGTCGAGTTCGAGCTGTTCGGGCAGCCGTTCATCGCGATGAGCCACCCGCGCACCGAGACGTTCAACCATGCGATCTCGCTGATGATCAGTTGCGCCGACCAGGCGGAACTCGACCGCTACTGGAGCGCGCTGCTCGACAACGGCGGCACGGCCGACGGCTGCGGCTGGCTGCGTGACCGCTTCGGCGTCTCGTGGCAGATCGTGCCCGACGCATTGATTCCGATGATGGCCGACCGCGACGAGGTCAAGGCGGCGCGCGTGGCCGCTGCCATGATGCAGATGACGAAGTTCGACGTCGCCGCGCTGAAGGCCGCATACGCCGGCACGGCGGGCTGACGAAGTCACGGACGCTGCGTGCCCTTCGCGCGGGCAGCAGCACGCATGTGCAGCGCGCGCGGTTCGCGCACGACCGCGGTCGTCCACCGGATTGCATCGCGCCGCGACGCAATCGCAGGAAGCGGTCGCGCGCGCACCGCTACGTCGACAGCATCGCTTCGACGATCCACCGCGCGTAGCGCGCGAACGCGGCGACCGTCACCCGCAGGTCGATGTCGCTGCGCGGTGTCGGCCCGCCGTCGCGTGCCGAGCCGAATCCGAACGGATGCATCGCCTGCGGCATCGCGCCGGGATGGCGCTCGATCGCCGCACACGCGGCAGTCGCCTGGTCGGCGATCCCGACGCGAACGATCGCTGCGTTCATCACGCGAGACTCGCGCGACACCCGCGCAATGCGCAGCGATACAAGACCGCGCGCCGGCACGAACACGACGATCCGGCCATCCGCGCAAGCGGCCCGCGACACCGGATGCGCGTCACGTCATGCCGTATCCGCGCTGTGCGATGCCGACGCGGCCGCGCGATTTGCGCGGCGCAATAAAAATCCCCGTACGCTTTCGCGTACGGGGATCGTCGGACATCGCAACGGCCGCCGACCTGCAATCGGCGACCGTTACGCGGCATTACGCAGCCGCGTCCTTCAGCTTCTTCAGCGCACGTGCCTTCACGCGCACGCTGGCCGGCTTTGCCGGGAACCAGCGCTCTTCGCCCGTGAACGGATCCTTGCCGAAGCGCTTCTTCTTCGCCGGCACGACTTGCGCCGTGATCTTCAGCAGACCCGGCAGCGTGAACTCGCCTGCGCCCTTCTTGTGGACCGAGCCCAGCACGACGTTCTCGAGCGCGACGAGCACTGCCTTGACCGCCTTCACTTCGACAGCTGCACGCTCAGCGATGTGCGTTGCGAGCGATGCCTTCGTGAACTTGTCCTTCAGCGGCGTCGGAGCGGCCGGTGCTGCCTTCGCGACAGCCTTCTTGGCCACTACTTTCTTCGCGGGCGCAGCCTTTTTGGCAGCCACTTTCTTGGTGGCCGGTGCGGCAGCCTTCTTGGCCACCTTTTTTGCGGAAGTCGCCATGTTTCTCCTACCAGGTGTGGTCGTTGGATACACGAAGCGTGCAACGCGCGCGCTTCAACGCCGGATTCTACAAGCGCGGTGACGCTTCGTGCAGTACTTTTATGCGTTTTCGCGGGGTTTCCCGCAGGTTTTGTTGCGCGCGACCGACTTCGCCGACGCTCGAGCAACGAAAAACGCCTTCACGTATACGTCGAAACGCGTCCGAACGCGAATTACGTTCGATATTTGCGCGCCTATACTGACCTCGCTCAGTGCCCCGGATGCCTTCATGCGCGAAGTCAGATACGTCAAAGGACTCGACGGCCTGCGAGCCCTCGCCGTCATCCTCGTTTTCCTGTCCCACAAGGGCCACGTCCTCGCTGTCGACGTGGGCAAGCTCGGTGTGTGGACGTTCTTCTTCATCAGCGGATTCCTGATCGTCGGCGAACTGCATCGCAACCGTCAGGCAATCGAGAGCGGCACGATGACGCGCCGCCATGCGCTGGCGCTGTTCCTCGCGAAGCGCGCGCTGCGGATCTTTCCCGTCTACTACCTGCTGCTCGCCGCGCTCGCGATCGCGCACGCGCTGTTCTACCAGCGCGGCGTCAATCTCGGGCTCGCGTGGCACGCCACGTTCCTGTCGAACTACTGGATCGGCGTCGTCAAGGACGGCTGGCCAGGCTCCACGTCGCACTTCTGGAGCCTCGCGGTCGAGCAGCAGTTCTATCTGATCGCGCCGCTCACGCTGCTCGCGGTGCCGGCCGCGCGCCACGTCGCGCTCGGCGTCGCGGCCGTCGCGCTGTGCGCGCTCGCGCATCTCGCGCTCTACGCGCTCGACGCATCGCCGGTGCTGATCTACGCGTTTTCCCCGTGGAATTTCGCGCTGATCGCGCTGGGCGGCGTCGGCGCAATGGCGCTCGCCGATCGCGGCCAGGACGTCGTCCGCCGCATTCCGCCCGGCTGGCTCGGCGCCGCCGGCGTCGCGTTCTTCCTCGCGCTGCCCGCGCTCACGACGCTACCGGACGTCGTCACGGGGCTCACGGATCTCGGCCTGTCCGCGTCGCTCGGCGCGCTGATGCTGTGGATCGTCACCGAACCCGACCACCCGGCCGTGGCACTGCTCGACTGGGCGCCGCTCGTCTATCTCGGCACGATCAGCTACGGCTTCTACCTGTTCCACAACCTGATTCCGGCACGTCTCGGCGAGATGCCCACGCTGTTCGCGCGCGTGCCGATGCCCGCAATCGCCCGGGACGTGCTGCCGGAACTGCTGCAGTTCGCACTCGCCGTGCTGCTCGCGCATCTGTCGTGGCGCTATCTGGAAAAACGCCTGCTCGACTTCAAGAAGCCGATCGCCGCGATGCTGGCCCGGTACTTCGTCGCACGGCCGGGCACGTCGCCGCGCTGAGCGGCGCACCGGAATCGTCGCGCACGCACCCGTTCGACGCAGCCCGGATTCAGCACCGCGGATCAGCCGCCGCCCCACGCCTGCGCGGCGAATGCACGCAAAAAAGCCCCGGCGCACAAGGCCGCCGGGGCCAACGGAACAACCACCACCTGAAACAGCGGAGCAGCGCGGCTGCTTATGCGACAGCAGCCAGCGCGGGCAGGCAGGTACGCAGGTACGCCTCGAATTCGCGGCTCACTTCCGGATGCTGGAGCGCGAGTTCGACGGTCGCCTTGAGGTAGCCGATCTTGCTGCCGCAATCGAAACGCGTGCCGTAGTAGCGATACGCGAGCACCTGTTCGTTCGCGAGCAGCGACTGGACGGCGTCGGTGAGCTGCAGTTCGCCGCCCGCGCCCGGCTTGAGCTTGCGCAGGTGATCGAAGATCGTCGGCATGAACACGTAGCGGCCGACCACGCCGAGGTTCGACGGCGCGTCTTCCGGCGCCGGCTTCTCGATGATGCCCGACAGCTTGATGATGTCCTCTTCCCACTCGCGGCCTTCGATGACGCCGTACGAGCGGCTGTCCTCGCGCGGAATCGTCTCGACCCCGATCACCGAGCTGTGATAGTGATCGAACACGTCGACGAGCTGCTTGAGCACCGGCTGTTCGCCATGCAGCAGGTCGTCGGCGAGAATCACCGCGAACGGCTCGCCGTGCACGAGCTTCTCCGCGCACAGCACCGCATGGCCGAGGCCGAGTGCTTCCGGCTGGCGCACGTAGAAGCAGTTCACGTGGCTCGGCTTGATGCCGCGCACGAGTTCGAGCAGCTTTTCCTTGCCGCGCGCCTCGAGTTCGGCCTCGATCTCGTACGACTTGTCGAAGTGATCCTCGATCGCGCGCTTGCTGCGCCCGGTCACGAAGATCATCTCGGTGATACCGGCGTTGATCGCTTCCTCGACCGCGTACTGGATCAGCGGCTTGTCGACGACGGGCAGCATTTCCTTCGGGCTCGCCTTCGTTGCCGGGAGGAACCGCGTGCCGAGACCGGCGACGGGGAACACGGCCTTGGTGACTTTCAACATGTTCGCATCCTGATTGCGTTGACTGCGCCGCGTCGCTGGACGACCCGGCGCGATTGTTTTCCGAACGGCATATCGAGAACCGGCGGCACGGCCAATTCCACTCCACTCATTTTCGATATGAACCGATTGCCCATGTTTCCGGAAAAGAGATAATCTGCAAATCCGGTCGATATTGCCGAACCCGGCGCCGATACAGAAACAAATTACCGATTTTCCGGATACAAATTCTTACGATTCGAATTCCTCGATATACGGGACGCCGCCCCGCTCGAGACCCGGGCGAATCGGCTCGTTCTTCAGCGCCTCGCGGTACGCCGACAGCACGGCCATGACCAGCAGTACTGCCGCGCTCGCGATCCAATGCATGTCCATCTTGCCGCTCCTTGCATCAATCAACTGGAGCTTCAAACTATCAGAAAAAAATCGGCAAATAATTGTGGCGGCGGCGAAACCGCTTTCAGACCGGAATAACACCACCATCTGAAATACCACTATTTCCCGACGCGATTTTTTTATTCATTCGAGCGAATTCTTGCGCATTACGATTGGACCATCCCCTTCATCCGTCGCAAGGAATCGAATCGCATGCAAGCTTTCAGCGGATCGTCTTTGACTGCGCCGCCCGTCGCCGACCACAAGGAACACGTGATCGACGCGATGCGCGGGTTCGCGGCGCTGCTCGTCGCCTATTTCCACTGCCGCCAGGTCGTCTGGGTCGGCATGCAGAGCTTCCATCACGCTTACGGTCATGCGCTGAACCCGAGCGCGATCGCCGGCTACCTGACCTTCCCGTTCGCATGGGGCTCCGCCGGCGTGCCGATCTTCTTCGTGATCAGCGGCTACTGCATCCACCGCAATGCAGCGCTCAAGCTCGCGGCCAACCCCGCGTACCGGCTCGACGCGCCGAACTTCTGGGCGCGCCGCTTCGCGCGCATCTACCCGGTGCTGCTCGCCGCGCTGCTGTTCACGCTCGCGATGGACGCGGTCAGCCTGCAGATCGCGCCGGTCAGCCACAAGATCCGCGACGTCGGCATCACTGCGTTCCTCGTGAACCTGTTCTCGCTGCAAGGCGTCGCCGGCTACACGTACGGGTCGAACGGCGCGCTGTGGACGCTGTCGCTCGAAGTGCAGTTCTACGCGATCTACCCGCTCCTGTTCGCGCTGCGCCGGCGCATCGGCATGCCGGCCATCGTCGCGGCCGTCGCGCTCGTCAACGTCGCGTCGGCGTGGCTGCTCGAACGGCACGACCTGCAGTTCTTCACGTCGTACTGGCTGTCCTGGACCGTCGGCGCGTGGATCGCCGACGTGCGCGCGCAGCCGGTGCGCGGCACGGCCGCCGTGCCGTCGCGCGCGTGGTACCTCGCGGCGGCCGTGCTGCTGGCCGCGGGCTGCGGCGCGTTCCATTTCGGCCAGTACGGCGCGTTCCAGCTGTGGGCGGCCGGCTTCGCGTGCTTCCTGTACCGCGCGCTCGCCTGCCCGCCGCGCCCGACGCCGCTGCTGCGCGTGCTCGGCTGGTTCGGCGACTTCAGCTACTCGCTGTACCTGATCCATCTGCCGCTGTTCGTCTGCCTCGGCTCGGTGCTGTTCCACTCCGAACTGCAACTGTCGATCTGGCCGTCGATCGCGTTCATGGCCGCCGCGATTCCGGTCGCCTACGTGTTCTACCGGCTGTTCGAACGCCCGGCGATGATGTGGGCGGCCAGCCTGAAGCCGACCCGCACCGCCCGCGTCGTCGCACCGGCCCCCGAACGGGCCGCCTGAACGGCGCCGTTGGCGCGCTCGCGGCCCCCGCCCGGCCCCCGCCCGGCGTCAGGCTGGGCGAGGGCTTTTCTACGGGCAGGACGGCGCGAGGATGCATTTGCGCGTCGCGACGCGGCGGGCACGACGTACCGAAGTACGCAAGCCGCGGCGTCATGCGCCGCCTGGGCGGCTGCACGGCGGTCGCGTCGCCCGACCCCTCACGCGATCCGCGGCAGGACCGCACGGCGCCGCTCCTGGCGTCCCGCGCAGCGATTCCGAACCGGGCGGCGGCCGGATTCACGCCCGCTGCAACGCATCGCTCCGCCGCCCGAGCGCATCGTCGTTGCAGCCCGCATCCCGCGACCCGGGCCGGCCCCGCATTGCGCCGCTCGCGCTTACGCAATCGCTCGGCTTGCGCAGATTACGGATTCGTCACGTGCGGCGTGCCCGGTGCGCGACAGCGCTCAAAGCGCAAAGCCCCCATGCAGCGCAACGCCGCATGGGGGCCCGGTTCCGCCGGTTCACGACGACACGCTTCACATGCCGCCGCAAGCCGCCACCTACCGCTTCTTCGCCTTCGCGGCCTTCGCGGCCTTCGCCGTATCCGCGAGGATCTTCTCGACCCGCGCCACATAGGTTTCGGTGCCGAACCGGCGCACCGCGGTCGCCCGCCCGCTCACGACGAGCCGCTCGCGCAGCGCGGCGTCGCGCTGCAGCCTGCCCAGCGCGTCGGCCAGCGCGGCCGCGTTGCCCGGCTCGCAGAGCAGCCCGTTTTCGCCGTCCTCGATGATCTCGACGACCCCGCCCGCGCGGGCCGCGACCACCGGCCGCCGCGCGAGCATGCCCTCGACGATCACGCGCCCGAACGGCTCCGGCGTGATCGACGTATGCGCGACCACGTCGACCGCCTTCATGCACGCGGCCACGTCGCGCTGGAAGCCGAGGAAATGGACACGGTCGTCCATCCCGTGACGCGCGACGATCTCGTGCAGCTGCGCCGCGTATTCGTCCTCGCCGAACAGCGGCGCGCCGACCAGCACCACGTGCATGCCGGGATGGCGAGCCGCGGCCTCCAGCAGCAGGTGCTGCCCCTTCCAGTGCGCGAGGCGGCTGAACGAGCCGACCAGCCATGCGTGCTCGGGCAGCCCGAAGCGCGCGCGCAGCGCGGCCTGGCTCGCATGGTCCAGCGCGTCGAACGGTTCGGCCGAAATGCCGTTGAACACGACGTCGACGTGCTGCGGCGTGAAGCCCGTCAGCGCACGAAATGCCTGCGCGGACGCGTCGGAGTTCGCGATCACGCGCGTGACGCCGAACCGCGCGCAGTACTTGATCGCCATCAGCTGCTTGCTGCCGAAATGGTCGCCGCTGACGATGTCGCGCAGGTGCCAGACCACCGGCTTGCGCGCGAGCCGCCCGGCCAGCGCGGCGACCACCATCGCGCGCTGCGTGTTCGCGTAGATCACCTCGGCGCGGCGCGCGCGCCGTGCGACGTCGCGTACGAGCGCGACCAGCTGCTTCAACGCGCCGGCCGACACGCCGCCCTGCTTGCGCACCCCGGCGAGCGCGCCCTGGTCGAGCACGTCGACGCGCGCGCCGATCTCGTCGAGCGCCGCGCGGAACGGGCCGTCGTCGAACAGCAGCACATCGGCGTTCGCGCGCATGTGCTTCATGATCTCCAGCAGCGACAGCTCCGCACCGCCGAGAACGCCGCTCTGATCCAGCACGAGCGTCGCCGGGCCGCGCGCGGCCGGCATCGGCGCGACGGCCGTGCCGCGCTGCGCGGTCGAGCCGGGCAGCGCCGTCTCCACGTAATCGAGAAAGCGCCGCCGAAAGGTGTCCGCCGAAAAGCGCTCCGCATTCGCGCGGCACGCGTGCGCCGTGAAGCGCTGCGGTGCGCGCTCGAAATCGTCGACCGCCGCGACGATCGCATGCGGCGTCTGTTCGTCGAAGAACAGCCCGGTCGGCTGCGCGTGCGAGCGCGGCTCGAGCACGGTCTCGAGCGCGCCGCCCTTGCCGTACGCGATCACGGGCGTGCCGCACGCCTGCGCCTCGACCACCGAAATCCCGAAATCTTCCTCGGCCGCGAACACGAACGCCTTCGCGCGCCGCATCCGGTCGTGCAGCACCGCGAACGGCTGGTAGCCCATGATCTCGACGTTGGGGCCGGCCTTCGCGCGGATCTTCTGCATCTCCGGGCCGTCGCCGATCACGACGAGCTTGCGCTCCGGCGTGCGCGAGAACGCTTCGACGATCAGGTCGATCTTCTTGTACGGCACCATCCGCGACGCGGTCAGGTAGAAATCGTCCTTCACCTCGTTCAGCGAGAAGCCGTCCACGTCGACCGGCGGGAAGATCACCGCCGCGTCGCGGTGATACACCTTGCGGATGCGGCGCGCGATGAACGCGGAATTCGCGACGAAGCCGTCCACCGCGTTCGCGGTGCGCGTGTCCCAGTTGCGGATGTAATGCAGGATCATCCGCGCGAGCAGCGACTTCGGCCCGTGCGTCAGGTTCGACTGTTCCAGATACTGGTGCTGCAGGTCCCACGCGTAGCGGATCGGCGAATGCACGTAGCTGATGTGCATCTGGTCCGGCCCGGTCAGCACGCCCTTCGCGACCGCGTGGCTGCTGGAGATCACGAGGTCGTAGTCCGACACGTCGAGCTGCTCGATCGCGAGCGGCATCAGCGGCAGGTAGCTGCGGTACTTGGTGCGTGCGAACGGCAGCTTCTGGATGAACGAGGTCGTCACCGGCTTGCCGCGCACGAACGCGCGGTCGTCGAGAAAATCGACGAGGCTGAACAGGTCCGCGTCGGGAAAGCACGCGACGATCTGTTCGAGCACGCGCTCGGCGCCGGCGTACGTGACGAGCCAGTCGTGGACGATCGCCACGCGCAGCGGGCGCGACGCATCGCGTGCGCTCGCCTGCCCGGCCGGTTTGCCCCGGCGCAGCGTAGCGGCGTCGCCGGCTTCGGCCGCGGCGGCATCGGCCGTGGCGAGGTTCAGGATGGCGTGTTCCGCCAGATCGCGATTCATACGGTTTTCCTCGCATTGAGACGGACGAACAAGTCACGCACCAGCGCGCGCAAGGCCGGCGTCATCGTGAACGACCACGCCAGGTTCAGCACCAGCACGACCGCGCAGAGGCCGATCGACTCGCCGAGCCCCGACCACGCTTGCGCGAGAAACAGGCTCGCGAGCAGGAAGGCGAGATGCGCGAGCATGTCGAGCACGATCGCGCGCATCCGGATCGCCGACAGGTAAAGCAGCACGCCGTAGTCGACCAGCGCGCGGGTCGCGACGACCACCGCCGCGCCGATCAGCCCGAAGTGATGAATACCGAACCACAGGCCGCCGACGAAGAACGGCATCTCGATGAGCCCTGCGAACGCGGCCCGCGCCGGGTTGACCTGCGACTGGATCAGGATCCGCGTGACGCTCGCCTGGCCGACGAGCCACACGCTGATCACCAGCACGCGCCCGACCGGCGCCGAATGCGCGGCGAGATCGGCGCCGACCCACAGCGTGAGGAACGGCGCGAGCGCGAAGATCGCGACGATGCCGACCGGCGTGAACACGCCGTTCAGGAATTCGAGCGACTGGCGCGCGAGCGTGTCCGCGTGATCGCGGCCGACCGCCGACAGGCGCGGGAACAGCGTGCGCACCAGCGCGTTCGGCAGCATGTTCAGCCGCGTGACGAGGTTCTGCGGAACCGTGTAGTAGGTGACGAACTTCGCGCCCATGCCGGCGCCGAGCATCACGCGATCGAGCGTGTCGGCGATCATGCTCGCCATGCTCGCGATCAGCATCCAGCCGCCGAAGTTGAACAGCCCTTTCGCGGTGCCCCACTGCGGCGGGTCGATGCGCCGGATCCCGAGCACCTTGATGCTCGCGTGACCGAGCATCACCGCCGCGATCAGCCGCGCGACGACCGCGGCGGCGAGCACCGTCTGCAGGTTCGGCGCAATCCACCACGCGGCGCCGAGCGGCAGCAGCTGGAACAGGAAGGTGCCGATCGTCTGGTTCGTGTTGAACACGCCGAACCGTTCGGCGCCGTTGATCGCGCCGGCGAACACCCACGACACGTTCGCGAGCGGAATCGCGAGCGCGAGCCACGGCAGCGCGAGATACACCTCGTGCTGCATCGCCGCCGACACCTTCGTGAAGTACTCGGTGTAGATGAACGCGCCGAAATAGATCAGCAGCCCGCCGACGATGCCGGTGCCGAGATTCAGCCAGAACGCGCTCCAGAACACGCGCGCGCTTTCGTCGGCGTCGCCGCTCGCGAGCGCCTTGGAGATGTGGTTCTGCGCGGCCATGCTCATCCCGAGATCGAGGATCCCGAAATAACCGATCAGCGTCCACACGAGGCTGACGACGCCGTAGCGCTCGACGCCCAGCGCGTGGATATAGGCGGGCACCGTCACCAGCGACACGAAGGTCGGCAGGATCAGCCCGATGAAGTTGATCGAAACGTTCTTGAGTATGCCTTTGTCCATGCTTCTGCCTTGTGTGACGGCGACTGCAACGACGGTGCGCCGCCCGTCACGGTTTCCAGCGATACATCAGCACCTTGCCGCGCGCGTCTTCCTCGACGAACACCAGGTATTCGCCGTTCTCGCGCCGGAACGCGCTGATGCCGAACGGCACGTCGACCCAGCCCGACGCCTTGCCGACCTCGGCGCCCGGGCTCATCACGCCGACCTCCTTGCCGGTTTCCTTGTCGTACACGTGGATCTTCCCGACCGGCTCCACCGTGAAGATGTAGCGGCCCTCGACCGTGATCCCGATCAGGTCGAGGATCGGCTTCGCGTCGAGCTGCCACGGCAGCGCGACCGTATAGCGCACCACCGGCGAGCCGCTCGACCACTTGTCGAAGCGCACCAGCACGCGGCCGACTTCCTTGTTGATGCCGGGCTGCGGCGGCGCGTCGGCCGTGTAGCCCGTCACGTACAGCGTGTCCGTCTGCGGCTCGTAGATCGCGCGGCGCAGCTGCGTGAACGGCTGCGGCATCGGATAGGTCGTGACCTTGTCGTACGAATAGATCGGGTTGCCGGCCTTGTCGACGCCGCCGTAGCCGAAGCGATGAATCCCGCGCACGTCGCTCGTGCGCCAGATGTCGCCCTTCGTGTCGACCCACCAGCCCCAGCCGCCCGCCTTCACCTTGCCGGTCGTGTTGGTCGTGAACTCGTCCTCGTCGAGCCGGCCGTTGCCGTTCGCGTCGCGCCAGATCCAGTCGCCGCCCGGCGGCTTGTTCGGCACCTTGTCGACCGGCCGCGCACGGCCCGCGATCAGGCCCGACGGAATCGCGACCTCGCCGTCGCGCTTCGCGTCGAAGCGGTAGATCTTCAGGTGATCGGCGTACATGTCGGTCAGGTACAGGAACGTGCGCCCGTCGATGCGCCGCGCGAACGGCATGCCGGGGTACTGGTCCGTGTGGAACACGGGATCGTCCGGATACTTGAAGCGGTTCGACAGGAAGCCGGCGTATTTCCAGTCCTGGCCGTGCGGCTTCGACAGGTCGAGCTCGAAGCGCTTGTTGCCCGTGTACACGCTGTTCGGCCGTGCGGGATCGAGCCACGCACCGTCGACGAACAGCAGCCCCTGCACCTGCCAGCGCAGCTTGCCGTCCGGCGTGTAGCTCTCGAGCACCGCGCCGAGCCCCGCACCGATCGTGTCGTGGCGCGGCCCGATGCCGTTCATCGACACGTACACGTTGCCCGCGCGATCGACGCCCACGCCCGTCAGCCCGTTGAAACGTTGCGGCCCGGGGCGACCCGGCACCGGGCCCGCGAAGATCCCGCCGCGCTCGCCGAGCGTGCCGGACGGCGCATAGCCGTTGCCGCCTTTCGAGAAAATCAGCACCTGCTGGCGCGGGCCGTTGTCCGCGACCAGCACGCGCCCTTTCGCGTCGACCGCCACGTCCACCGCATCGGTCCCCTCGGGCAGCGCGGGCGCGTCGTCGAGCTTGCGGCCGTCCGCGCGCACGTGCACGAGGTGCGCGGGCCCGTTGAGCGTATCGGTGAGCAGCCACAGCGTGCCGTCGCCGGCGAGCGCGATGCGGCCCGGCTCGTGCGCACTCCACGTGCCCTTCTTCTGCATCGTTTCGGCGTCGTACACGTCGACTTCGTCATGCGAAGGATTCGTCGCGAACAACGTCTTGTCGTCGGCCGCGAGGCCGCCCACTTCCGCCTTCAGCTCACCGACCTCCGACCGCGCGGGTGCCGCCACTTCGTTCATCACCATGAAGCTCGCGGCCATTCGCGCACGGCCGGCATCGGCGCGCCCGCCGGGCGCGACCTGCGGCGCCGCGCGGAACGGCGCGGGCTGCTTCATGTCGCCGATCGTGCGCCGCGAAATGCCGTACCACTGCTTGCCCTTGTCCGGCCAGATGCCGGGCGACTGCAGATGGCCGCGCTCGTTGCCGACGCCGATCGCGACGTACGCATACTTGCCGTTCACCGCGACCGCGTTGCCGCCGAGGTTGCCCCAGCCATGCGTGCCGCCGGCGAAGCCGAGCATCTTCCCGTCCTGGTAGACGCTCGCCTCGGCGCCGCTCTCGTCCCACGGCGCGTTCGTATACACCTTGCCGTCGGGCGTCACCGCGATCGCGCGAATGTCGATCTGCGTCCAGCTGCCGTCGCCATAGCCGAACGTGTTGCCGATCCACGACGTGGTCGCGGGCAACACGGTTTCAGCCGGTGCGGCGCTCGCGGACAGCGCCGCGCATACCGTCATGCCAACCAGAATCAGACGTCGCAATGCGCTCTCCAGACTCGATGCAAAAGCGACCGGCGCCGTGGCGTGCTGTCTGCCTGGATGACCTGTCGCGTGTGGGTTTCAAACGTCGCGATGCAGGTTACAAGCAAAAATAATCACAAGAAATTTGGAAATATTTGGGGATGTTTCCGCCTGAAATATTGAACCGGAATCGTGCGGAATAGCCCCGGCGAAGCGGAAATAACGACCGCCTTTCACGCGACGATCCGTAGAAAATTCCGCTCCGGCCCGTCCGACGGGCTACCTGGCCTGCAAATCTTTCATCTCGTGATTGAAACGACCGGCATTTGAATGTTTTCAGCCGAATAAATGACATGCGTTTTTTTGCCGATTTCTTTTCCCTAGAATCGATTTCGAATCAATATTTCCTTTAAACGCATGCATTACGTTCACGCATCGAATACGCGGCGCGCGTCGGCATCGGCCGCGCGTCGCGAAGGAGCGGCGCGATGACGGGCATCTCGCGCACCGCCGACCTCGCCCCGCCGCAACACGGCCGCATCGTGCAGCTCGACGGGCTGCGCGCGATCGCCGTCGGCGCCGTGTTCCTGCAACACGCGCTGAAGGCGCCGCTGTGGATGGGCGTCGACCTGTTCTTCGTGCTGAGCGGCCTGCTGATCACCGGCATCCTGCTCGAGCGCAAGGCGCGCGGACAGTCGTACTTCAGCCACTTCTACGCGCGCCGCGTGCGCCGGATCCTGCCGCCGTACGTGTTGCTGCTGGTCGTGTCGACGCTGCTGTTCGGCGCGAGCTGGCTGCCGCACTGGCCGTGGTTCGCGTTCTTCTCGACCAACATCGGGCTGTCGCTCGGCAGCATCGGCCACGACAGCCTGAACGTGCTGTGGTCGCTCGCCGTCGAGGAGCAGTTCTACATCTTCTGGCCGTTCGTCGTGCTGTGGTGTTCGGAGCGCGCGCTGCTGTGGATCGCCGCCGCGCTGATCGTCGCGGCGCCCGTGCTGCGCGCGATCGCGACGCCGTGGTTCGATTCGTTCTGGCCGATCTACTACCTGACGCCGTTCCGGATGGACCTGCTCGCCGCTGGCGCGCTGCTCGCGATCGTGCTGCGCCGCGACCGGCGCGCGCTGGAGCCGTTCTATCCGCTCGCGATCGTCGGCGCGCTCGTGTCGCTCGCGATCCTCGGCTGGCTGCACCTGTCGTTCCCGCGTTTCCGCGCCGCGAACACGCCGCTGTCGAACGCCGCGCTCTACAGCATCTCGCTGCTGCTGTGCACGTCGATCGTCGTGATCGCGCTGCGCGGACGCGGCGTCGTGCAGCGCGTGCTGACGAACCCGCTGCTCGTGTACGTCGGCACCGTCAGCTACACCGTCTACCTGATTCACCTGAGCGTGCTGTACGCGCTGTGGCCGCTGCACCTGAACCGCTTCGTCACGGCCGCGCTCGCGCTGGCCATCACGCTCGTGTACGCCACCGTGAGCTGGTACGGCTTCGAGCGGCGCCTGACCCGCGGCCCCGCGCGCAGCACGATACCCGCCGCCGCGCGCACGACCGCCTGACTTTCTCAATCCATCGTTTCGACCAGGACATTGCCATGAGCCAAACTCGCAAGAAGGCCATCATCACGGGGATCACCGGGCAGGACGGCGCCTACCTGACCAAGCTGCTGCTCGACAAGGGCTACGAAGTCACGGGCACCTACCGCCGCACCAGTTCGGTCAACTTCTGGCGCATCGCCGAGCTCGGCGTCGACACGCACCCGAACCTGTCGCTCGTCGAGCACGACCTGACGGATGCCGGCTCCAGCCTGCGGCTGCTCGAACGCACGCAGCCCGACGAGCTGTACAACCTGGCCGCGCAGAGCTTCGTCGGCGTGTCGTTCGACCAGCCGGCGACGACCGCCGAGGTCACGGCCGTCGGCCCGCTGAACCTGCTCGAGGCGATCCGCGTGGTGAGCCCGAAGACGCGCTTCTACCAGGCGTCGACGTCCGAGATGTTCGGCAAGGTGCAGGCGATCCCGCAGACGGAAACCACCGCGTTCTACCCGCGCAGCCCGTACGGCGTCGCGAAGCTGTACGCGCACTGGATGACCGTGAACTACCGCGAGTCCTACGGCCTGTTCGGCTGCAGCGGCATCCTGTTCAACCACGAATCGCCGCTGCGCGGCCGCGAGTTCGTCACGCGCAAGATCACCGACACCGTCGCGAAGATCAAGCTCGGCAAGGCGACCCGGCTCGAGCTCGGCAACCTCGACGCGAAGCGCGACTGGGGCTTCGCGCTCGAATACGTCGAAGGGATGTGGCGGATGCTGCAGGCCGACGAGCCCGACACCTACGTGCTCGCGACCAACCGCACCGAGACCGTGCGCGACTTCGTGCAGATGGCGTTCGCGGCCGCCGGCTATCAGATCGAATGGACCGGCAAGGGCGAGCAGGAACGCGGCCTCGACGCGTCGAACGGCGACGTGCTCGTCGAAGTGAATCCGAAGTTCTACCGCCCTGCCGAAGTCGACCTGCTGATCGGCTCCGCCGACAAAGCGAAAGCCAAGCTGGGCTGGGCGCCGGAGACGACGCTCGAACAGCTCTGCCAGATGATGGTCGAAGCGGACCTGACGCGGAACCGGCACCATGACACGTACTGAAGCCAGGCGCCCGTCGCGCCGGGCGTTCGTCACGGGCCTGGCGGGCTTCACCGGCCGCTACATGGCGCAGCGGCTCGCTGCGGCCGGCTACGACGTGTGGGGCACCGTGGCGCCCGGCGCGGCGCGGCCCGACGATCCGGCGCTCGCCCACTGCACGCTGCTGCCGGTCGACCTGCTCGATGCGGACGCGACCCGTGCAGCGCTCGCCGATGCGCGGCCCGATGCGGTCGTGCACCTCGCCGCGCGCGCGCACGTCGCGCAGGACGAGCCGTCGCAGACCTACGCGGTCAACATCGTCGGCACGCGCAACCTGCTGGCCGCGCTCGCGGGCCTCGACCGCCGCCCGTCGGCGGTGCTGCTCGCCAGCAGCGCGAACATCTACGGCAATTCGACGGCCGGCGTGCTCGACGAAAGCGTCGCGCCCGCGCCCGCGAACGACTACGCGGTCAGCAAGCTCGCTATGGAATACGCGGCGAAGCTGTGGGCCGACCGCCTGCCGATCGTGATCGCACGGCCGTTCAATTACACGGGCGTCGGCCAGGACGATGCCTATCTGCTGCCGAAGCTGGTATCGCACTATGCGCGCAACGCGCCGCGCATCTCGCTCGGCAATCTCGACGTGAGCCGCGATTTCTCCGACGTGCGCGACGTGACGGCCGCCTATCTGAAGCTGCTCGAAGCCGCGCCGGCCGGCGAGACGTTCAACATCTGCTCGGAGCGCGCGTATTCGCTGAAGGAAGTGCTGGCGATGCTGTCGCGAATCGCCGGTTACGTGATCGACGTGACGATCGATCCGCGCTTCGTTCGGCATAACGAAGTAAAGAGCCTGAGCGGGTCGCGCGACAAGCTGCGGCGCGCGGTGGGCGAGCTGCCCGTGACGCCGCTCGACGAAACCTTGCGCTGGATGATGGACGCGATGCGCGACGCGCGGGCCGGCTGATTCCGGCAACGCAACACGCGTTCGTCGCCGACTGAAAAGAAAACGGGCCGCCCTGTCTGAGCGGCCCGTCGTCATGCCGGCCCTGAAACCGGCGTCGCCGCGCTCAGCCCTCGAGGCCGCGCGCGAGATCGTTGCGCAGGTCGCCCGCGTTTTCCAGGCCGACCGCGAGGCGGATCAGCCCTTCGGTGATCCCCGCGGCCGCACGCGCTTCCGGCGTGATGCGCGCGTGTGTCGTCGTCGCCGGATGCGTGATCGTCGTGCGCGTGTCGCCGAGGTTGCCGGTGATCGAGACCAGCTTCGTGCTGTCGATCACGCGCCACGCGTTCGCGCGCTGCTGCTCCGGCGTGTCGCCCTTCAGCTCGAACGATACGATCGCGCCGCCCGCCTTCTGCTGGCGCTTCGCCAGCTCATGCTGCGGATGCGATTCGAGCCCCGGATAGAACACGCGCTTGACCGCAGGATGCGAATCGAGCCAGCGCGCGATTTCCAGCGCGTTCGCCGACTGCTTCTCGACGCGCAACGACAGCGTCTCCATCCCCTTCAGCAGCACCCACGCGTTGAACGCCGACAGCGTCGGGCCCGCGCTGCGCACGAACGGGAACACCTTGCCCATGATGAACTCCTTCGAGCCGACCAGCGCGCCGCCGAGCACGCGGCCCTGGCCGTCGAGGAACTTCGTCGCCGAGTGCATCACGACGTCCGCGCCGAGCTTCAGCGGCTGCTGCAGCACCGGGCTGCAGAAACAGTTGTCGACGACGAACAGCGCGTTCGCGGCCTTCGCGATCTTGCCGATCGCCTCGATGTCGGCGAGTTCGGTCAGCGGGTTCGACGGCGTTTCGAGGAAGAACATCTTCGTCTCGGGCCGCACCGCTTCCTGCCAGGCGTTCAGGTCGGTCGGATCGACGAAGGTCGTCGTGATGCCGAACTTGCTGAAGATCTGCGAGAACATCCCGAGCGTCGAGCCGAACAGGCTGCGCGAGCTGACGAGGTGATCGCCCGCCTGCAGCGCGGACATCACGACCGACATGATCGCGGCCATGCCCGACGCCGTCGCGATGCAGGCCTCGCCGCCTTCGAGCGCGGCGAGACGATCCTGGAACATGGTGACGGTCGGGTTCGTGAAGCGCGAATAGGTGAAATAGTCTTCCGAATTCGCGAAGCGCTCGGCTGCCTCGGCCGCGCTCGTGAAGCAGAAGCTCGACGTGAGGAACAGCGCTTCCGAGTGCTCGTTGAAGTCGCTGCTGCGCAGCGTGCCCGCGCGCACGGCGAGCGTGTCGAAGTTGAGGGAGTCGTCCATGTTCCGTTATCCGTATTCGAGGGGTCGCGCCGAGGGTCGTGCATCGGGGCGCGCGCCCAGCCACAAAAATCAGGCCAAAACAAAAAGCCCGCTATGCGTCGGCATCAGCGGGCTTCGGTGCGGTACGACAGCGATCGACTCGGGCCGGCTGCCGCCGGCCTTCGCTTTAGCTGTTTTGGGAAGTCGCCCCGCGTCCGCAAGCTGAATCAAATCGACGCAAGGCCACATCCTATCACGCTTCATCCGAAGCGTGCGCCGGTATCACTCGACCGACAGCTGCAGGTTCATCTGCGAACGCGCGGTGTCGCCTGCCGTGTCGCGATCGGCCTGCGACGCCGGTGCGAGACGGGCGCGCTCGATCGCGTCGAGGTACTCGGGCGTCACGGCGCCGGTGATGTAGTTGCCGTCGAAGCACGACGCCTCGAAGCCCTCGAGCTTCGGGTTGATGTCGCGCACCGCGCGGCGCAGGTCGTCGACGTCCTGATAGATCAGGTGGTCGGCACCGATGATCTTCGCGACTTCCTCGTCGGTGCGGCCGTGTGCAACCAGCTCGCCGCGCGTCGGCATGTCGATGCCGTACACGTTCGGGAACTTCACGGGCGGCGCCGCCGACGCGAAGATCACCGACTTCGCGCCCGCATCGCGCGCCATCTGCACGATTTCGTGCGAGGTCGTGCCGCGCACGATCGAGTCGTCGACGATCAGCACGTGCTTGTCCTTGAACTCGATGCTCATCGCATTGAGCTTCTGGCGCACCGACTTCTTGCGCACGGCCTGGCCCGGCATGATGAAGGTACGGCCGACGTAGCGGTTCTTGAAGAAGCCTTCGCGATACTCGACGCCGAGCTTCGCGGCGACCTGCATCGCAGCCGGACGCGACGAATCGGGAATCGGCATCACGACGTCGATCGGCACGTTCGGCAGCTCGCGCTTGATCTTCTCGGCAAGGTAGTCGCCCATGCGCAGGCGCACGTTGTAGACGGGCACGCCGTCGAGGCACGAATCCGGACGCGCAAGATACACGTATTCGAACATGCACGGATTCAGCGTCGGGTTCTCCGCGCACTGCTGGCTGTGGAAGTTGCCGGCCTTGTCGATGAAGATCGCTTCGCCCGGCTGCACGTCGCGCACGAATTCGAAGCCGATGCCTTCGACCGCCACCGACTCCGACGCGACCATCCATTCGGTGCCGTGCTCCGTCTCGAGCTTGCCGATGCAGAGCGGGCGGATGCCGAACGGATCGCGGAACGCGACCAGGCCGTATCCGGCGATCAGCGACACGATCGCGTACGAGCCCTGCAGGCGGCGATGCACGCCCTCGACCGCCTTGAACAGCGCGGCCGGATCGAGTTCGAGGCCCGTCGTCGACAGCTGCAGCTCGTGCGCGAACACGTTGAGCAGCACTTCGCTGTCGGAATTGGTATTGATGTGCCGGCGGTCGATCCGGAACATCTCGTCCTTCAGCTGTTCCCAGTTCGTCAGGTTGCCGTTGTGCGCGAGGATGATCCCGAACGGCGCGTTCACGTAGAACGGCTGCGCCTCGGCTTCGCTCGACGCCGAACCGGCCGTCGGATAGCGGACCTGGCCGATGCCGAAGGTGCCGGGCAGGCTGCGCATGTTGCGCGTGCGGAACACGTCGCGCACCATGCCGTTAGCCTTGTACATGTGGAAATTGCTGCCGTCCGCCGTCGCGATGCCCGCTGCGTCCTGACCGCGATGCTGCAGCAGCAGCAGGCTGTCATAGATCAGCTGATTGACGGGGGCTTGGGAGATAACACCTACGATGCCGCACATGGCATGTCCTTCAAGATGACAAAATCGGTTCCGTCCTGCCCGGCCGCGTCGTCACACGCGTACATACTGGGCCATGCCGTCGGGCAGGAGCTGCTTCAGCTCGTGCACGCCCTGTTCGGCGAAAGGACGCAATAGCGCATTGCGCCAGAAATCCTGTTTGGGCAATTCGGTCAGCCCGGCCGCCGCGACCAGCAGCACCACCAGCACGCAGCCGCGGACGAGCCCGAACATCATGCCCAGCGAGCGATCGACCCCGCCGAGGCCCGTCGCCTGCGCGATCCGCGACAACAGCGCGTTCGCGACACCCGCGACGAACACGACGCCGATCACGATCAGCGCGAACGCGATCACCCACTGCGTCAGCGCGCCGCCCGGCCAGTTCGCCGGGATATACGGCACCACCAGTCCGACATAGCGGGCGGCGATCGCGATCGCCGCGATCCAGCCGATCAGCCCGAAAATCTCGGAGACGAAACCGCGCCACGCGCCACGCAGCGCAGACAACGCGATCACCGCCAATACAGCGTAGTCGAAAGCCGTCAGCATCGCACGTTACTGCGTGAGTCCGGCTTCGCGCACCTTCGCGATCGCGGCGGACGCCGCCGCGCGATCCGCAAACGGTCCGGCACGCAGCTGGCTAGCCGTGCTGCCGTCCGCCTGCTTGCGATGCTCGACATATGCGGGCACGCCCGCCGATTTCAACTTGGTGGCCCACGAACGGGCCGTTGCGTCGTCCTTGAACGAGCCGAGCTGCACCGCGAAACGCGCACCGGCCGGCGAGGCCGGCGACGATGCGTCGCCGCTGTCGGCCGCGGCGTCGGCGTTCGCGACCGCCGCGGGCGCCGGCTTCGGCGCGGCCGGCTTCGGCGCGGGTGCGGCCGCGGCCGGCTTCGCAGCGGGCTTCGGCGGCGTCACGCTCGCCGTGGTCGTCGAGGGTTCGGGCTTCGCGGCCGGCTTGGCCGTGTCCTTCTCCGCGGGGGCCGGAACGGCCGCCACCGCGGCGTCGGAGGCCGGCGGCTCGTCGTGCGCGACGCCCGCCTGCACGTCGGACGCGTCGTCGTCACGCGGCGCGACCGCCTGATGTGCGGGCCGGTTCGGAATGTCGATCGCGATGTCGTCCGTCACCGGCTTCGGGTGCGAATCGAGCACCATCGGCAGCACGATCACCGCGGCGACGACGAGCGCGATCGCGCCGACGAGGCGCCGGCGGGCGCGTTGCTTTTCAGGAAGGGTCGGATCGAGGAGCAGCGCGTCCGATTCCGGACGCTCGGTGCGGCGCGTGCGCCGCTCGACGCGTTCAGTGCGCTCCGTGCGCACGTTCCGGGAGGCCCCGGTACGACCGCCGCGCCGCGGGGGCGCGTCGTCGTCTTTCTTGCCGAACGAGAAAATTCCCATGAATGGCTGAGTCCGAAACTGCCCTTCAGTCAGTGTTGCTGCGATTTCCGGTAGGCCATCACACCCGCCACCGTATGGAAACTGCCGAAAACCACGATTCTATCATTCTCGGATGCTCTTTTTAGTGCATCGCGAAACGCTTCGGCGGGCGACGCGAAGCGCGTCACGCTCGAATCGGCCCCGTCCTCCACGCCGGCCTTGCGCAGCGCGGCTTCGAGCTGCTCCGCGCTCGCCGCGCGCGGCAGCGGCAGGTCGGTCACGCACCAGTGGTCGATCTCGCCCTTCAGGTGCCGCAGCACGCCGTCGATGTCCTTATCGTGCATCGCGCCGAACACCGCGTACGTGTACGGGAAGAAGCCCATGTTGCCCAGATTCTGCTCGAGCACGGCCGCCGCATGCGGGTTGTGCGCGACGTCCAGCACGATCGCCGGCTTGCCCGGCAGCACCTGGAAGCGCCCCGGCAGCTCGACGTTCGCGAGCCCGAGCCGGATGTCCTGCGCGGACACCGGCAGCACCGGGCGCAGCGCCTCGAGCGCGGCCAGCGCGGCCGATGCATTGATCAGCTGGTTCGCACCGCGCAGCGCCGGGTAAGCGAGCGCCGGATAGCGCTTCTCGCGGCCGAGGTAGCTCCATTGCTGGCGCTCCGCGCCCGGCTGCGCTTCGTAGCGAAAATCGCGGCCGACCAGCCACAGGTCGGCGCCGATCGCTTCGGCATGCTCGACCAGCGTGTTCGGCACCGCGGGATCGCCGCAGATCGCCGGCTTGCCCGCGCGGAAGATCCCCGCCTTCTCGAACGCGATCTTCTCGCGCGTGTCGCCGAGGTATTCGGTATGGTCGATGTCGATGCTCGTGACGATCGCGCAATCGGTATCGATGATGTTGACCGCATCGAGCCGGCCGCCGAGGCCGACTTCGAGGATCACCGCATCGAGCCCGCGCGACGCGAACAGGTGCAGGATCGCGAGCGTCGTGAATTCGAAGTACGTGAGCGACACCGGCTCCGGCAGCGACGTGCGCGCCGCTTCGACGGCTTCGAAGTGCGGCAGCAGCTCGGCGTCGCTGACCTGCTGGCCGTTCACGCGCGCTCGCTCGCCGAATTCGAGCAGGTGCGGCGACGTGTGGCAGCCGACCTTGTAGCCCGCGTGAACGAGGATCGCCTCGAGGAACGCGCAGGTCGAACCCTTGCCGTTCGTGCCGCCGACCGTGATCACGGGGCACGTGAATTCGAGCTGCAGCGCCGCCTTGACCTGCCCGATGCGGGTGAGGCCCATGTCGATGCCGACCGGGTGCGCGCGTTCGAGATGCGAAAGCCACGCGTCGAGAGTGGGAAAAGTGCTCATCGGATCAAATCTGAATCGGTACCGCCACTACGCCAAAAAACGAAACGCGCCGCCCGGCGGTTCAGCCGGGCGACGCGCGCAGTTCACAACGCCGCGCCAATCAGGCCAGCGCGTCGGCCGGCTGTCGCTGCAGCAGCGCGAGCAGTTGCGCGATCTCGTCGCGCATCTTGCGGCGGTCGACGATCATGTCGATCGCGCCCGTCTTCAGCAGGAATTCCGCGCGCTGGAAGCCTTCCGGCAGCTTTTCGCGAACCGTCTGCTCGATCACGCGCGGGCCGGCGAAGCCGATCAGCGCCTTCGGCTCGGCGATCACGACGTCGCCGAGGAACGCGAAGCTCGCCGACACGCCGCCCATCGTCGGGTCGGTCAGCACCGAAATGAACGGCAGCTTGGCTTCGGCCAGCTTGGTCAGCATCGCGGTGGTCTTGGCCATCTGCATCAGCGACAGCAGGCTTTCCTGCATCCGGGCGCCACCCGAAGCGGTAAAGCAGATGAACGGCACCTGCTGCTCCAGCGCGTTCTGCGCGCCGCGCGCGAAGCGCTCGCCGACGACCGAGCCCATCGAGCCGCCCATGAACGAGAACTCGAAGCAGGCCGCGACGACGGGCAGCGTGTGGATCGCACCGCCCATCACGACCATCGCGTCGGTCTCGCCCGTCTCGTCCATCGCTTCCTTCAGACGATCGGGGTACTTGCGGCTGTCCTTGAACTTCAGCGAGTCGACCGGCACGATTTCCTGGCCGATTTCATAGCGGCCTTCCGGATCCAGCAGCCCGTCGAGGCGCTCGCGCGCGCCGATGCGCATGTGGTGATCGCACTTCGGGCACACGTGCAGGTTCGCGTCCACGTCGTTGCGGTACAGCACGGCCTCGCAGGACGGGCACTTGACCCACAGGCCTTCCGGAATGCCCTTGCGGCTTTTCGGGTCGGTCTGCTTGATCTTCGGCGGCAACAGTTTGTCGAGCCAGCTCATCGTATGGTTTCCTGTTCCGTGGCGGGGCGGGCCGACCGGCCCGTTCCCGCTTCCTGTGTTGTGTTTATCGCGCCGTGTTGCCGGCGCCGTCCAGGGCGGCGCGCAGCTCGGCGATGAAAGTCTTCAGCGCGGCGGCGGCGCCCTCCGGCGCGGCGCTCTCGAGCAGCTGCACCAGGCGGCTGCCGATCACGACGGCGTCCGACACTTCGGCCACCGCGCGCGCCGTTTCGGCGTCGCGGATGCCGAAGCCGACGCCCACCGGAACCGGCACGCGCGACTTGATGGCCGGGATTTTACCCGCAATGCTCGAAACATCCAGATTTCCGGCGCCGGTCACGCCCTTGAGCGACACGTAGTACACGTAGCCGCTCGCGATCTTGCCCACGTCGGCGATGCGTTCGTCGGTCGACGTCGGCGCGAGCAGGAAGATCGGATCGATCTGCGCGGCACGCATTTTCTCGGCGAACACGCCCGCTTCCTCGGGCGGATAGTCGACGACGAGCACGCCGTCGACGCCGGCCGCCTGCGCTTCGGCCGCGAACGCGTCGACGCCCATCCGCTCGATCGGGTTCGCATAGCCCATCAGCACGACGGGGGTTTTCTGGTCGGTCTCGCGGAAGCGCTTCACGTCGGCGAGCACGCTCTTCAGCGTGACGCCGCGCGCGAGCGCGCGTTCCGACGAGCGCTGGATCACGGGGCCGTCGGCCATCGGGTCCGAGAACGGCACGCCGAGCTCGATCACGTCGGCGCCGCCTTCGGCGAGCGCGTGCATGAATTCGACGGTCTTCGCGGGATCGGGGTCGCCGGCCGTGATGAACGGGATCAGGCCCTTGCGGCCTTGTTCGGCGAGTGCGGCGAAGGTCTGCTGGATACGGGAGGACATGGCAATTTTCCTTGATGCGATCGGCGACTCGGCGGCGCGACTCACGCGCACGCCGGCGCGACGAGCGCGCTCACGCGCTCATGCGCGATCGCGCAATAACTTTCGTTGATCTCGTAGCCGACGAAGTCGCGCCCCTGCCGTGCGCAGGCCACCGCGGTCGTGCCGCTGCCCATGAACGGATCGAGCACGCGGCCGCCCGGCGGGCAGCTTGCGAGCACCATCCGCTCGATGATTTCCAGCGGCTTCTGGGTCGGATGATCGACGCGCTCCGCGTGCTGCCGATGCAGGCGCGAGACCGACCAGACGTCCTTCGGGTTGTAGCCCATCTCCAGCCACTTGCTGCCTTCGAACAGCTTGCGCGAGCGGGCCTTCTTCGTGTCGGCGTCGTACGGGATGCGGACCGGATCGAGATCGAAGTAATACGCTTTGGAAACCGCGAAAAAGCCGATGTTGTCGTGCACCGACGTGAAACGGCGCGTCGTGCCGCCCATGCTCGGCACGCGCCGGTCCCAGATGATCTCGTTGACCATCGTGAGCTTCGTCTTCAGGAAGCTGAAGATTTCCGGCGCGTACTGCCACGTGCAGAAGATGTACATCGACCCGCTCGGCTTGAGCTTCGGAATCGCGAGCTCGAGCCACTCGCGCGTCCACGCGAGGAAATCGTCGCCCGAACGCTTGTCCGAGTCGTTGCCGTAGTCCTTGCCGAGCCCGTACGGCGGATCGGCGACGATCAGGTCGATCGACGCATCCGGCAGGCGCGCGGCTTCGGTCATGAAATCGCGGTTGTGCAGCTCGATCCCGGACGGCCGTGCGCGCGGCACGGCGACGGCAGGCTGCACCGCCTCCGCTTCGCTCGCGGCGCCGCCGCCCGGTTGTTCGATCAGGTCACGCATCGGTCGGGGTCAGAGCGCGATGCCCGATCGCTCGGCGACCGTGTGCATGTCCTTGTCGCCGCGGCCCGACAGGTTGACGAGCAGGATCTTGTCCTTCGGCAACGTCGGCGCGAGCTTCACGCCGTACGCGATCGCGTGGCTCGACTCGAGCGCGGGGATGATCCCCTCGATCCGGCAGCAGTCGTGGAACGCCTTCAGCGCCTCGTCGTCGGTGATCGGCACGTACTGCGCGCGGCCGCTGTCCTTCAGCCATGCGTGCTCGGGGCCGACGCCCGGATAGTCGAGGCCGGCCGACACCGAATGCGTCTCGATGATCTGGCCGTTGTCGTCCTGCAGCAGGTACGTGCGGTTGCCGTGCAGCACGCCGGGGCTGCCGGCGATCAGCGACGCCGCGTGACGGCCGGTGTCGAGGCCGTCGCCGGCCGCTTCGACGCCAATCAGCTGCACGGAAGCATCGTCGATGTACGGATAGAAGATGCCCATCGCGTTCGAGCCGCCGCCGACGCACGCAATCACCGCGTCCGGCTGCCGGCCGGCGAGTTCCGGCATCTGCACCTTGCACTCGTCGCCGATCACGCGCTGGAAGTCGCGCACCATCGCCGGATACGGGTGCGGGCCCGCCACCGTGCCGATGATGTAGAACGTGCTTTCGATGTTCGTGACCCAATCGCGCATCGCTTCGTTCAGCGCGTCCTTCAGCGTGCGCGAACCCGATTCGACCGGCACGACCGTCGCGCCGAGCAGCTTCATCCGGTAGACGTTCGCGGCCTGGCGGCGCACGTCCTCGGCGCCCATGTAAACGATGCACTCCATGCCGAAGCGCGCGCAGATCGTCGCCGTCGCGACGCCGTGCTGGCCGGCGCCGGTCTCGGCGATCACGCGCTTCTTGCCCATCCGCTTCGCGAGCAGCGCCTGGCCGATCACGTTGTTGATCTTGTGCGCGCCGGTGTGGTTCAGGTCCTCGCGCTTCAGGTAGATCTGCGCGCCGCCGAGCGTCTCGCTCCAGCGCTGCGCGTGATAGATCGGCGACGGACGGCCGACGAAGTACTTCAGTTCGCGCTCGTACTCGGCGACGAAATCGGGGTCGTTCCGGAATTTTTCATACGCCGTGCGCAGTTCGTCCAGCGCGTGAATCAGCGTTTCGGCGACGAACACGCCGCCATACGGGCCGAAGTGGCCGCGATCATCAGGAAGGTTGTACATGGTGTCACTCTCGATCGGTCGGTGCGCCCCGCTGTCGGGGCCGCACCTTCTTGCATCACCCGGCGTCCGCTTCGCGCACCGCGCGTACGAACGCCGCCATCCGGGCGTGATCTTTCACGCCCTTCGCGCCCTCCACTTCGATGCCACTCGAGACATCGACAGCAAACGGACGCAACTGGCGAATCGCATCACCGACGTTTTGCGCGCTCAAGCCACCACTCAAAACGGCCCGATGCGCGAGCTCTGCGGGAATAAGAGACCAATCGAAGACCTTGCCGCTACCACCGTAGTCCGGCACCAGGGTGTCGAACAGGAGGCCGCGCGCTTTCGAATAATGAAGAGCCGATTCTACCAAATCGGCCGGCTGCGTCGAGGGGCCGACGCGCACCGCGCGCAACCACGGCAGGCGCGCCGCGCGGCCGAGGGCGTCGCACTGCTCGGGCGTCTCGTCGCCGTGCAATTGCAGCATCGTGAGCGGCACGTCGCGCACGACCGCCTCGATCTCCGCTTCGGTCGCGTTCACGAACAGCCCGACCACCGACACGAACGGCGGCGCGAGGCTCGCGAGTTCGGCCGCCTGCGCGATCGACACCGCGCGCGGGCTCTTCGGATAGAACACGAGGCCGATCGCGTCGGCGCCGAGCGCGGCGGCATGCAGCACGTCCTCGGGGCGCGACAGGCCGCACAGCTTGATGCGCGTGCGCGGCGCGAGGCCGGCCGCGGCGGAGGTCGAAGAAGACACGGCGTGATCCGTCATGGTTGTGGGTCCAGATCGGCCCAGACGCTGCTCCACGGCACGCTGCCGAGCTGCGCGGGCGGGACGGCGAATTCCGCCGGGTAGCCGACATGGGCGAGGTACAGCCCGTCGGCCATGAACGTGGGCGCCGCGAGATTGCGGTCGCGCCCGGCCAGCACGTCGGCGAGCCAGTCGGCCGGATAGCGGCCGCGCCCCACCGCGACGAGGCAGCCCATCAGGTTGCGCACCATGTGGTGCAGGAACGCGTTCGCGCGGAAGCGGAAATGAATGAAGTGGCCCGCGCGCCGCACGTCGATCTGGTACAGGTGTTTGACCGGCGTCTTCGACTGGCATTCCGACGACCGGAACGACGAGAAGTCGTGCTCGCCGATCAGATGCGCGGCGGCGGCGCGCATCGCGTCGTCGTCGAGCGGCGTGTGGATCCAGCCCGCGCGGCCGGCCAGCATCGGCGAGCGCACGGGATGCACGTACAGCGCGTAGTAGTACGTGCGTTCAAACGCCGAGAAACGCGCGTGGAACGCGTCCGGCATCGGCTTCGCCCACTGCACGGACACGGTCGGCGGCAGAAATGCGTTGGTGCCGCGCACCCACGAGAAATCCGCGCGATCGAGCTCCGTATCGAAATGCACGACCTGTCCGAGCCCGTGCACGCCCGTGTCGGTCCGCCCCGCGACCGTCGTGTGCAGCGGCACGCATGCGAACGCGCCGAGTGCGCGCTCGAGCGCATCCTGCACGGTCTTGCCGTGCGGCTGCGCTTGCCAGCCGCAGAACGCGGCGCCGTCGTACTGAATCCCGAGCGCGATCCGCATCACGCCTCTTCCGCGAGTTTCGCGAGCAGCGCACGCGCATCGTCGCGCGTGGCGGCGTCGTTCGCGTCGACCACTTCCTGCAGCAGCGTGCGCGCGCCGGACAGATCGCCCAGTTGCACGTACTCCGACGCGAGATCCAGCTTGTTGCGGGCGATGCGGGCGAGTTCTTCCGGCGTCAGCGCGGGCAGCACGGCACCCGGCGCGGACGGCAGGTCGAGATCGAAATCCAGCTTCAGCGCGCCGAACTGCGCGACGCCGAGCGGCGGCAGCGACGACGGCGCGGCGGCACCGCCCGTGTGAGGCGCTGGCGTTGCCGCGTCCGGATCCCAGTCGAACTCGTCGTCGTGGTCGGCCGGATGTTCCGGGGACGGATCGGTCTCGCCAACTGGCGGGTGCGCGGCGGATTGACCGTTAGTTGCGATTTGCTCGCCTTCGGCTTGCCCTTCCCGTGCGGACAGCTCATCGGCCGTACGCGGCGGCAGCGGCATGTCGAGGCTGTTGAGCGCGCTGATCGCGTTCTGCATCAGCGCTGCGTGCTGGGCGTCGTTCGTCGCAGGTGCGGCGGGCGTGACGAGCGGCTCGTCCGCGGCCGGTTCCGCGACAGGCTTGTCGTCGTGCGGGGCCGGCGTTGCTTCGCTGTCGGGTGCGATGCGCGCGGACGATGCTTCCGCCTGAACGTCGTGCGGCTTCGCCGTTTCCGACGGCGACGGGATTTCGGGTTCGGACGTCTCGAACGTCTCCGCCGCTGCGGCCGCGGCCGTGACCAGACTCAGATCGGCGGCCGCGTCGCGGGCCAACGGCGTCTCGGGGAGAATCGGCGGCACCGGCTCGGTGGATGCGACCGGCGACGACGATGCACCGCCGTCGGCAACAGCCGTCCCGCCGAATGCCGGTGCGGTTTCGTTGGTCGGCCGCGCTTTCCGGCGCTTGCGCCACGCAAAACCGGCCGCCAGCACGACCACGGCGGCGCCGGCCGCGGCGGCCGGACGCCAGTCGATCTGTTCCGAACCGCGTGCAGGCGCGGCGGTCGCCGCCGGCACGGCCGGCTGCACGGGCGCCGATGCCGGCTGCACCGCACTCGCGGCCACGCCGGACGACGCTTCGCTCGCAGCCGACGACGACGCGGCAGCTGACGCCGCCGCATCATTCGCGCCGTTCGCGCCGTTCGCGCCGTTCGCGCCGTTCGCGCCGTTCGCGCCGTTCGTGCCGTTCGCAACGGGACGCGGCGCAGCGGGCGCCGGCGCCGGTGCAACGTTGTTCGTGGCGGCCGGCTTCCCGATCCCGTGCTTCTGCAGTTCCATCAGCACGCGGTTCTTCAGCGCGAGCAATTGCTGCAGGCTCGACGGCCGCGGCTGCGACGCACCCGCGACGGGTGCTGCCGCGGACGGTTCGTGCATCCCTTGAGCCGCACCGCCCGGTCCGGCCTGCGTCACGGCCTCGCTGGCGGACGACGGTGCGGACTGGATCGCGCCGTTCCACACGTGCGGCCCGCTTGCGCCGGCCGCAGCCGCTGGCGACTGGACGGATTCGATCGTCGACGCGCCGTGCGCGGCGGACGCGCCGCTCGAAGCCGACGCGCCTGCCGCCATCCCGGCTGCGACCGTGACGCTCGCCCCGCTGACCGGCGCCGTATGCGCGGCCGATACGGCCGGCGCGGTTTGCACGGCCGACCCAGGACGCGGTGCGGATGCGCCATGCTGCGCGACCGCCACCGTGCCCGACGCGGCAACCGGCGCGGACGCAGCCGACGCCCCCGACGCAGCAGCCGGCACGAGCGCCGCGCCGGTCGCATCGAGCGCCGGCACCGTCAGCGTCGCGCCGACTTTCAGGCGGCTCGGGTCGCGCTTCATGAACGCCTGCGGATTGGCGTCGAACAGCGCGCGGCCGGCGCGCGCGAGCACGCCCGGATCGTGCGATTGCGTCGCGGCTTTCGCGAGGTCGTTCAACGATTGGCCCGGCTGGACCGTCACGTTGAGCGGCGCGGCACCGCCGGCGGCGGACGCCGGCAGCTCGCCGGAACCGGCCGCCCAGGCCGAAGCGGCCGCGCCGAGCGCCAGGATCGCCAGCGCGCCACGCACGGCGCGCGACAGACGGGACTGACGCGGAAACAAGGAAATTCGGGACATCGTAGGCTCTATCGCCGCGCGCGGGCGCGGCTCGGATTCGCGTAGGGAAGCGTCAATAAAGTCGCCGCAGAAATGCAAAAGCGTCGCGCAGAACGCGACGCTTTGGGCGGCTCTGCGCGTCGTAACCGCATAGTTTACTTCACACGATCGCGTTCCGGCCGAATTCGTCGCCTGCGGATGCGGCCGTCCGCGCCCGGGCCGCAACCCCGCGGCCGACCGCATAGGTCCGTCGGCGTGCGAATCGCGCGAAGGCCTCGCCGATCCAGGCACTGAATCGCACGCGCCGGCTTGATAAAAAGAGGATCATCAATCGATGAAAAACCGGACGACGGCATCGGGTTCCGGAACGAATTCGGCCCCTCCTTGTACTTCGCGTCGCATCGATTCCTCGTGCCAAAGGATGGCGATGCAGGAAAAGCCCCGGCCGCGCGAGCGGTTCGGGAGTTCCGCGCAATGGGCGGTCCGCACAAGACCTGACGCCGGACAAAAAAACGCCTGCCGCCCCGCGAAGGGCTGGCAGGCGTTTCGCGTCACGCGCGCACTGCGCGCGGCGCGGCCCGACTTACTTGTCGAGCAGGATGCGCAGCATGCGGCGCAGCGGCTCGGCCGCGCCCCACAGCAGCTGGTCGCCGACCGTGAACGCCGACAGGTATTCGCCACCCATCGCGAGCTTGCGCAGGCGACCGACCGGCACCGTCAGCGTGCCGGTGATCTTCGCCGGCGACAGGTCGCGCATCGACGCTTCGCGCTCGTTCGGCACGACCTTCACCCAGTCGTTCGCCGACGCGAGGATGCCGTTGATTTCGTCGAGCGGGACGTCCTTCTTAAGCTTGATCGTCAGCGCCTGCGAGTGGCAGCGCATTGCGCCGATCCGCACGCACAGGCCGTCGACCGGGATCGAGCCCGGCTCGCCCATGGCCGGCTTGCCGAGGATCTTGTTGGTTTCCGCGCCGCCCTTCCACTCTTCCTTCGACATCCCGTTGCCGAGATCCTTGTCGATCCACGGGATCAGCGAGCCGGCGAGCGGCACGCCGAAGTGGCTCGTCGGCATCGCGTCGCTGTTCATCGTCGCGAGCACGCGGCGGTCGATGTCGAGAATCGCGGAAGCCGGATCGGCGAGTTGCTCCTGCACCGAACCGTGCAGCGTGCCCATCTGCGACAGCAGTTCACGCATGTTCTGCGCGCCCGCGCCCGATGCGGCCTGGTAGGTCATCGCCGTCATCCAGTCGACGAGGTTCTCGCGGAACAGGCCGCCGAGCGCCATCAGCATCAGGCTGACCGTACAGTTGCCGCCGACGAAGTTCTTCGTGCCCTTGACGAGCGCGTCCTTGATCACGTCGAGGTTGACCGGATCAAGGATGATGACCGCGTCGTCGTTCATCCGCAGCGACGAGGCCGCATCGATCCAGTAGCCGTTCCAGCCGGCCGCGCGCAGCTTCGGGAACACGTCGTTCGTGTAGTCCCCGCCCTGGCACGTGATGATCACGTCGCACTTCTTCAGCTCGTCGACGTTGGTCGCGTCCTTGAGCGTAGTCTCGTTTTTCGCGAACGACGGCGCCTTGCCGCCCGTGTTGCTGGTGCTGAAAAACACCGGTTCGATCAGGTCGAAATCACCTTCTTCCTGCATGCGCTGCATCAGCACGCTGCCGACCATGCCGCGCCAACCTACGAGACCTACGTTCATGACTAACCCTTTGCTTGAATGGAGCTTCCCCGCCATTTCCGTCCCCGCGTGACCGCGCGGGGAAACAGGCGGGCACGACGGCGATCAGCGTTTAATGATCGTTTTCGTGGTAATGGTTTTCGTGATGACGATGGCGCGCGCACCCGCACGGGCAGTGTTGCCGTGGAGTTTCAGGACCGGGGAGATCAGGGAAATCAGCGCCATCGTTCGAGTCTACACAAAGCCGGTTGCCCGCACAACGGCCAACCGCGCGCGAACCGGCCGATTTCGCGGCCCGTTCGCGCCCTTTTCTATCTTGACTGCCTGTTGCCTTGCCGCGCGCTTACAGCGCGGCGACCACCGCGTCGCCCATCGCCGCCGTGCCGACCTGCTGGCAGCCCGGCGTCGCGATGTCGCCGGTGCGGTAGCCTTGTTCGAGCACCGTTTTCACGGCGCGCTCGATGCGATCGGCCTGCTCCGCGCGATTCAGCGAATAGCGCAGCAGCATCGCGGCCGACAGGATCGTCGCCAGCGGATTCGCGATGCCCTTGCCCGCGATGTCCGGCGCCGAACCGTGCGACGGCTCGTACAGACCCTTGTTGTTCTTGTCGAGCGACGCCGACGGCAGCATGCCGATCGAGCCCGTCAGCATCGACGCTTCATCCGACAGGATGTCGCCGAACATGTTGCCGGTCACGATCACGTCGAACTGCTTCGGCGCCTTCGCGAGCTGCATCGCCGCGTTGTCGACGTACATGTGCGACAGTTCGACGTCCGCGTATTCCTTCGACACGTCGATCATGACGTCGCGCCAGAACTGCGATGTCTCCAGCACGTTCGACTTGTCGACCGACAGCAGCTTCTTCGCGCGCTTTTGCGCGGCCTGGAACGCGACGTGTGCGATGCGGCGCACTTCCGGTTCCGAGTAGCGCATCGTGTCGAAGCCTTCGCGCGCGCCGGCGAACGGGCCGTCCGGTGCCGCGCGCACGCCGCGCGGCTGGCCGAAGTAGATGTCGCCGTTCAGTTCGCGCACGATCAGGATGTCGAGGCCCGCGACCAGTTCCGGCTTCAGCGGCGACGCATCGACGAGCTGCGGATAGCAGATCGCCGGACGGAAGTTCGCGAACAGCTCGAGATGCTTGCGCAGCCCGAGGATCGCCTGCTCGGGGCGCAGCGCGCGCTCGAGCGAGTCGTACTTCCAGTCGCCGACCGAGCCGAACAGGATCGCGTCGGCTTCCTTCGCGAGTTTCAGCGTCGCGTCCGGCAACGGATGACCGCTCGCCTCGTAGCCCACGCCGCCAACCGGCGCCTGCTCGAGCTCGAACTTCTCGTCGAGGGCGTTCAGCACCTTGACCGCTTCGTTGACGATTTCCGGACCGATGCCGTCGCCGGGCAGCACTGCAATCTTCATGCGTTATTCCTGACTGGATAGGTATGGGTGGCAGGTCGGCGAGCGCGCGTCATGCGCGCCCGCCCGGAGGCAATCTCAGCCGACCAGCTTGTTGTTGAGCCACGGCTGCTTCGCGAGCCGCTCGGCTTCGAACTGGCGGATCTTGTCCGCGTGACGCAGCGTCAGGCCGATGTCGTCGAAACCGTTCAGCAGGCAGTACTTGCGGAACGCGGTGATGTCGAACGCATACTCGCGGCCGTCGCCCGTGCGCACGACCTGCGCATCGAGGTCGATCGTCAGCTGATAGCCGTTGAACGCATACGTGTCGTTGAACAGGTGATCGACCTGCTGCTCGGTCAGCACGATCGGCAACAGCCCGTTCTTGTAGCAGTTGTTGAAGAAGATGTCGGCGAAGCTCGGCGCGATGATCGCGCGGAAGCCGTACTGCTGCAGCGCCCACGGCGCGTGCTCGCGCGAGCTGCCGCAGCCGAAGTTCTTGCGTGCCAGCAGCACCGATGCGCCCTGGTAGCGCGGCTGATTCAGCACGAAGTCCGGGTTCAGCGGGCGCTTCGAGTTGTCCTGGCCCGGCTCGCCGTGGTCGAGGTAACGCCATTCGTCGAACGCGTTCGGACCGAAGCCCGTGCGCTTGATCGACTTCAGGAACTGCTTCGGGATGATCGCGTCGGTGTCGACGTTCTCGCGATCGAGCGGCGCCACGACGCCGGTATGTACAGTGAATTTTTCCATGATCCGTCTATCCGGTTGGAGGGCCGGCATTCAGCCGGCGCACATCGACAAATTCTCGGTGGGCGTCAGTCCGCGGCGCGCTGCAGCGCATTGCCGGCGGCGTTGACGTCCTGGCCGAAGCCTCGGACGGTATTGCAGCCCGCGAGGCCGAAGCCCAGCCCCGCGAGCGCCAGCGCGGCCACCAGCCGCGCGATGAGCTTCGATGCCGTCACGCGTTACCCCAGCTGGCGAATGTCGACGAAATGGCCTTCGATCGCCGCCGCCGCCGCCATCGCGGGGCTCACGAGGTGCGTGCGACCGCCCGCGCCTTGCCGGCCTTCGAAGTTGCGGTTCGACGTCGACGCGCAGCGCTCGCCCGGCTCGAGCCGGTCGGCGTTCATCGCGAGGCACATCGAGCAGCCCGGCTCGCGCCATTCGAAGCCCGCATCGGTGAACACCTTGTCGAGCCCTTCGCGCTCGGCCTGCGCCTTCACGAGGCCCGAGCCCGGCACGACCATCGCGAGCCGCACGTTCGACGCAATGCGGCGGTTCAGCTTCTTCACGACGTAGGCGGCCGCGCGGATATCTTCGATGCGCGCGTTCGTGCACGAACCGATGAAGATCTTGTCGACCTTGATCGACTCGATCGGCGTGTTCGGCTCGAGCGCCATGTAGGCCAGCGCGCGCTCCATCGCGTCGCGCTTGACCGGATCCTTCTCGCGCTCGGGGTCCGGCACGCGACCGTCGATCGACGTGACCATTTCCGGCGACGTGCCCCACGTGACCTGCGGGACGATCTCGGCCGCGTTCAGCTCGACGACGCGGTCGAACTGCGCGCCTTCGTCGGACTTGAATTCGCGCCAGTACTCGACGGCCTGGTTCCATTCCGCGCCGGTCGGCACGAACGGACGACCCTTCAGGTAGTCGATCGTCGTGTCGTCGACGGCGACCATGCCCGCGCGCGCGCCGGCTTCGATCGCCATGTTGCAGACGGTCATCCGGCCTTCCATCGTCAGCGCGCGGATCGTCGAGCCGCCGAATTCGATCGCGTAGCCCGTGCCGCCGGCCGTGCCGATCTTGCCGATGATCGCGAGCACGATGTCCTTCGCGGTACAGCCGCGCGGCAGCGTGCCCTCGACCTTCACGAGCATGTTCTTGCTCTTTTTCTGCAGCAAGGTTTGCGTCGCGAGCACGTGCTCGACTTCCGACGTGCCGATGCCGTGCGCGAGCGCGCCGAACGCGCCGTGCGTCGACGTGTGCGAGTCGCCGCAGACGATCGTCATGCCCGGCAGCGTCGCGCCCTGCTCCGGCCCGATGATGTGCACGATGCCCTGACGCACGTCGTTCATCTTGAACTGCGTGATGCCGAACGCATCGCAGTTCGCGTCGAGCGTGTCGACCTGCAGCTTCGAGACCGGATCGGCGATGCCGTGGCTTCGATCCGTGGTCGGGACGTTGTGGTCCGACACGGCCAGGTTCGCGCTGATGCGCCACACCGGGCGGTGCGCGACGTTCAGCCCTTCGAACGCCTGCGGGCTCGTGACTTCGTGCAGCAGCTGACGGTCGATGTAGAGCAATGCCGTGCCGTCGTCCTCGGTGTGGACGACGTGGGTATTCCACAGTTTGTCGTAGAGAGTCTGTGCCATGGGTATGCGGGGTCGTTGTGACTACAAGCCTTGCGGATGCGGTCGATTATGCCACGCAGAACGCGCCGCGGCGCGGGCGCGGCGCGAAAAAAACCCATTAAAAACAGTGGTTTGGCTGGTAGTGTCAATACCTGTATCGGCATTACCAGCCAAACGGGGAACGTCAGCCGTTCGGGTATTCGCGGTTGATCAGCGCGAGCCGCAGCATGCCGAGCTGCACGCCCGCGCTGCTCAGCAGGTAGAGATCGCGACGCCGCAATGCAGGCAATTGCGCGGCGCTGTCGTAGAACACCGGCAGCGTCAGCCCGGCCGGCACCGCGGCCTGCATTCCCGCAGCGCTCGACACGCGCACGGCGAGCGACGCCTGATCCCGATGCGTGACGATGCCGACCTTGCCGAGCGCCGCGGCCGAGCCGGCCTGTCGGACGATCGCGGCGACGACGCCGTCGGGGGTCGGGATCGGGCTGCCGGCGGCCGGTTCCCGCGTCGCGATCGACGTCACGCCGGCCGTCAGTCCGTACTTCGACGCGAGCACGCTCGCGACTTCCTGCTGCGCGTAAATCGGCGCCGCGGCCTTTTGCCGAAGCTGGAACACCGCATCGGCGATCGCCTCGTTCACCGGGCCCGGGACGGGCGCGGCACCGGACGCGCCCGCGCGGCTGCCGAAGCCGAACGCGGCGATCGTGTTGATGGCGGCCGCATCGACGCCCGGCGGCGTCCATGAGAACAACGTGTCGAGCAGGTAGCCGGTCTCGTCGGCCGCGGTCGTGCGATCGTTCAGTTCGTCGGTCAGCTTGCCGAGCATCTGGCGCTGGAGTTCCGCATCGGACACGGGAGCACCGCTCGCGCGCGCGGGCGCGACGGCGGCGCACGATGCAGCGAGCAGCGAAGAGGAAGCGAGGAAATGGCGGCGGGTCGTCATGGTCATGAGATTCGAGTGGAGAACGGCAGACGTCAGCCCTTCGGAAACGCCTGCATCGTCGCGGCGATCGCGCGGGTCAGCATCTGCGCATACATGTCGTGCACGAGGTAGAGGCTGCGGTTGCGCGTCCACGGCTGGCCCGATTGCGGGTCGTACACGGTCGGGAGCGGCACCTCGGCGACGGCGGCCGCCTTCATGCCGGCCTGCTGCGAGGTCTGGATGCAGCGCTTCGCATGGTCGCGATGGCCGACCACCGCGACGGTGCCCATCGCAGCCGCGCCGCCCGCACGCGTAACCGCCTCGGCCGCGACGCCGGCCGTGCTCAGGTACACGATCGTGCCGTCGCTCGCGATCACCGGCTCGACCGACGACAGCACGTCGGCGCCCATCCCGTATTTCGACACGAGAAAACGCGCGATTTCCCACTGCGCGTAGACCTTGACCAGCTTCAGCTGGCGGATGCGGTACACGGCGTCCGCGAGCGCTTCATTGACGGGCCCCGGATCGGGCAACGCGGACTGGTTGCCGCCCGTGCTCGACGTGTTGCCGCTCGCGGCGTTCGGGCGATTGCCGAAGCTGTACGCGACGATCGCGCCGATCTGCGCGGCCGGCACCATCGGCAGGTCCCAGGTGAAGCCGACATCGGTCAGCGCGGGCAGGATCGCGTCGACCGTCGCCGCATCGCCGAGCTGGGCGT
The DNA here is from genome assembly GCF_003854225.1 of Burkholderia sp. Bp8986. Taxonomy (NCBI): domain Bacteria; kingdom Pseudomonadati; phylum Pseudomonadota; class Betaproteobacteria; order Burkholderiales; family Burkholderiaceae; genus Burkholderia; species Burkholderia sp. Bp8986. The sequence goes on from NZ_QTQM01000031.1 coordinate 69,280, forward strand.
CCAGCTTCGCGGACATCTGCGCGGCCAGCGCCGCATCGGTGAGCGGCGCCGATGCGACGTCGGCGCCACCGCATGCGCTCAACAGCGGCGCCGCTGCGATACCGGGTGCGGCGGCAAGGAATTTTCTGCGTGAAGCAGTCGATGCATTCGAATTCATAAGAAATACGAAACAATGCGAATCGCATGCGGCGGCATCGCGCGGCGGTGAAATTCGCGGGGTCACGGGAAATGGCAATCTGGCGAATCGCGGAGATCCGCGACGGGCGGCAGCATCGAAGCGTGAAACGCAGCACGACGCTCCGTCGATTGACGATGCGCGATCGTAGTGCGCGTTTATTAAATTGCGGTGAAGCTGTCGCACACATGCCGACGATCGCCGCGCCGTTTCGCCGGCGGACCGATTCGTTTCATCGGTGGTGAGATCGTGGCGCCGCCGTTTCATCGATGGCGCGCGACGCGATTCGCAGGCAGGGTCGCGCACCGCCGGCCGAGCTGCGGATTTCGCGCTACGATGGTGCAACCCGCATGCCCTCGTTCCCACGATCCGTAACCCGGAGCCCACGACGATGAAGCTCGGCATCAACGAATCGCTCGCCCGCCTCGACGATGAAGGCACGCTGTTCACCACGCTGTTTCGACACGGCACGCTCGACATCGAGCTGTACCGGCCGCGCGGCGAGGATCTGCAGACGCCGCACACGCGCGACGAGGTCTACGTGATCGCCGCCGGCACGTCGCGGTTCATCGTGGACGGACGCGAATGCGGCGTCGCGACAGGCGACGTGCTGTTCGTCCCCGCATTCGCGTCGCACCGCTTCGTCGGCTTCTCCGACGACTTCTCGACCTGGGTGTTCTTTTACGGCCCGGAAGGCGGCGAGCGCGACGAGCGCGGTGCATGACGCGCGGCAAGCACCGCACTTCCCGCACGATCTCCTAGACTGTCTATTCGCAACGGGCGGCGCGCGCCGCCCTTCCCGCCATCACGATGCTGGCATCGCCCGACGCATCGACCGGACAGGAGCACTGCATGCGATACGAACTCTATTACTGGCCCGAAATCCAGGGCCGCGGCGAGTACGTACGGCTCGCGCTCGAAGCGGCCGAGGCCGACTACGTCGATGTCGCGCGCGAATCGGGGCGCGGCATGGGCGTGTCGGCGATGATGCGGCTGATGGACAGCACGAAGGCCGAATGCGTGCCGTTCGCGCCGCCGTTCCTGAAGGCCGGCGACATGGTCGTCGGGCAGGCCGCGAACATCCTGCTGTTTCTCGGCGCGCGGCTGGGGCTCGCGCCCGACGACGAAGCCGGCCGGCTGTGGGTGCATCAGCTTCAGTTGACCGTCGCCGATTTCGTCACCGAGATCCACGACACGCATCACCCGATCGGCAGCGGCCTTTACTACGAGGACCAGAAGGCCGAAGCCGCCGAGCGTGCGGCCGATTTCCTCGAACATCGGCTGCCGAAATTCCTCGGCTACTTCGATCGCGTGCTCGCGCAGAATCCGCACAAAGGCGGGCACATCGCCGGCAGCGCGCTCAGTTACGTGGATCTGTCGATCTTCCAGCTGATCGAAGGCCTGCGCTACGCGTTCCCGAAGGCGATGAAGCGCGAGGAACGCAAGGTCGCGGGGCTCGTCGGGCTGCACGACCGCGTCGCGGCGCATCCGCCCGTCGCGCGCTATCTCGAGTCGGAGCGCCGCATCCCGTTCAACGACATGGGGATCTTCCGGCACTACCCGGAGCTGGACAAGTAGCGGCGCCACGCCTCCCGCGCGGGTGGATTTCATGAAGGCGCAGCGGCAGCACGCCTGCTTCACCGGAGCCGGCCGCGTTGCGCGAGCCGGCCCCGTCGCCGCGCATGCGCCGCGTCACGCTCAGTGCGGTTGACCGTGCCGCGCGACCGCCGCATCGACGGCCTCGACCGAGCGCGTGAGCCACGGCCCGATCTCCATCTCCTCGTAGCGCACGAGCCGGCTCTTGCGCACGCGGCGATACGCCCACCAGATCGCGACGAACAGCGGGATCCACACATAGATCGACAGCACTTCCATCCAGTCGACGCGGGCGGCGATGAACGCCTGGCAATCCTGCCCGAGCGAGATCACGATGCAGATCGCGATCGCGAACAGCGGCCCGAACGGGAACCACTTCGCGCGATACGGCAGCTGCTCGAGCCGGTAGCCTTGTTTCAGAAAGCCCTTGCGGAACCGGTAGTGGCAAACGGCGATGCCGAGCCACGCGATGAAGCCGGTGATGCCGACCGTATTGAGCAGCCACAGATAGATGCTCTGGTTGTTGGTCAGCGACGTGAGGAAGCACAGCCCGCCCACCGCCATCGTCGCGTACAGCGCGTTGCGCGGAACGTCGCCCGGCGACAGCGTCGCGAACATCGCGGGCGCACGGCCTTCCGCCGCGAGGTTGTACAGCATCCGCGTGGCCGCATACGTGCCCGAGTTGCCGGCCGACAGCACGGCCGTCAGGATCACGAGGTTCATCGCGCCCGCGGCGAGCGGAAAGCCCGCATGGCTGAACACGAGCGTGAACGGGCTGACGCCTATATCGGTCACGTCGCTCTTGAGCAGGTTCGGATCGGTGTACGGCACCAGCAGGCCGATCACGAAGATCGCGAGCACGTAGAACAGCATGATGCGCCAGAAGATCTGCTTCACCGCGCGCGGGATCGTCTTGCGCGGGTTTTCCGACTCGCCCGCCGTGATCCCGACCAGCTCGGTGCCGAGGAACGAGAAGCCCGCGATCAGCGCGACGCTCATCATCGCGTGCACGCCGCCGACGAACGGCGCGTCGCCGGTCCTGAAGTTGCGCCAGCCGACCGGCTGCCCGTTGCCGAGCAGGCCGGCCGCGATCAGCAAGCCCGCCGCGATGAACGCGATCACGGTGACGACCTTGATCAGCGAGAACCAGTATTCGGATTCCCCGAAACCGCGCACGGACAGCGTGTTCAGCAGGAAGATCAGCACCAGGAACCCGGCGCCCCACCACACGCCCGGCACCGCCGGAAACCAGTAGCGCATCACGATCTGCGCGGCGACCAGCTCGATCGCGATCGTCACGGCCCAGCTGTACCAGTAGGTCCAGCCGAGCGCGACGCCGAAGCCTTCGTCGACGTACTTCTCGCCGTAGATCGCGAACGAGCCCGACACCGGCATCAGCGCGGCCATCTCGCCGAGCCCGGTGACGACGAAGTAGACCATCAGCCCGATCGCGATATACGCGGCGATCGCCCCGCCCGGCCCCGCCTGCGCGACCGACGCGCCCGACGCGACGAACAACCCCGTGCCGATCGAGCCGCCGATCGCAATCATCGCGATGTGGCGGCTCTGCAGCCGGCGCTTGAGCGCCGTTCCGGACGGCGCGGCCGTCTGCGCTTCCGCTTGCAAAGCATCCATAGTGTTCACCCTGTTGGATTCGGGCCGCTCGAATTGATTCGGAATACCAATCGATCGGCGCGGTTATTCGCGTCAAAAAATGGTCCTGCCGCCGGGTCGCGCGTCCGATGCCGGCGGCCCGGACGCGCACGGCCGCGTCAGACGACGCTGCGCTTGATCGCCTGCAGCTCGGCCGTCGTCACGATCTTCTCGATCCGGAACCGCGGGCTTTCCAGCCACGCGTTCGCGATCCGCCGGTATTCGTCGAGATCCTCGCACGCGAGCCGCACGAGAAAATCGAACGTGCCGCTGACGAGCCAGCAATCGAGCACGGCCGGATTGGCCCGCATCTCGTCCTCGAACGGCGCCTGCGAACGCCCGTGGTCGGCCAGCACGATCTGCGCGATCACGACGATCGGCTTGGTCGCGCGAGGCGCGTTGATCACCGCGCGGTAGCCTTCGATCACGCCGAGCGCCTCGAGCCGCTCCACGCGTGCCTGGCACGGACGCGGCGTGAGGTTCACGAGCTCGGACAGCTTCCGGTAGGAAATCCGCCCGTCGGTACGCAGGATGTCGAGGATCCGGAGATCGATCTTGTCGAGCTGCATCTTCTTGTCGGTCATCCGCGTTCGCTCCGGTCGGGTCGTGGGCTGGTGCGCGGAGCATCTCCTCCGGTTCCGCGCGGGGGCCACATTATCCGGCCGAAGCGGCCGCGCGCCAATCGGCTAGAACCGCAGCGACAGGCAGGTCAGGCCGCCGTCCATCTTGCGGAACTCGCTCGTGTCGATCACGTGCAGCGGCATCCCGAGCGACTGAATCGCGTCGTGCACGCGCGGATAGCCGGCCGGCGTGATCAGCGTGCCGTTCACGCGCAGCGTGTTGCCGGCGTATTCGTCGGCGGCCGAGATCGCGATGCGGCGATAGTCGGCGAACGCCGGATGCGCGGCCAGCGCCTCGGTCACGAGCAGCGTGTCCTCCCCGAGCGCGTTGACGACCGATTTCAGATGCAGCCCCGCGCCGACCGGCACCGCGACGACCGAATAACCGTAGCGCGCCACCAGCGACTCGAATGCGGCGATGCCTTCGGCATCGGTGCGGCCCGTCAGGCCGATGTAGAAACGCTTGCCGACCTGCATCACGTCGCCGCCGTCGAGACGGCCTTCCTGCATCGGCAGCAGGTCGCGATGCGCGGCGAGCGCCGCTTCGATGTGCACCGTCTCGCCGCGCCGCGCGGGTGCGCCGGGACGCGTGATCACCGCGAATTCGGGCGTGACGACGGCGACGTCCTCGACGAAGTGCGAATCGGGAAACGCGTCCAGCGGCGGCAGCTCGGTCAGCTCGACGCCGAGCCCGCGCAGCGCGTCGCAGTACGCGTGGAACTGCGTGAGCGTCTTGTCGTAGTCGGGCGCGCCGAGCGCGGCGGTGGTGAGACCCGCGCCGCAGGACGGCGCGGGACGGCGAACGATCGCTTGCGTGAATTGCATCGACTCCTCCATGGTCACGCTGCCCCCGTGCGGCGCACGGGGCAGCTGCGTTGTGTCCGGACCATTATCGGAAGCCAAATTGCGCAATTCGCGTCGAATTCGGGCGCGCCCGCAGCCGATCGCGTCGAATTGCAGGCGGGATGCAGCGGATTCGGCAGACGGCCGCCGGGCGCGGCGCAAACGGCCGTTCCGCGCGGTGCGGATGCGGCCGATGCATGCGGCGCGTCCGTCATGCGCCGACGGGCGCGAACCCCATTTGCGCACGGCCCAGCGGCGTGAGATCGCCCTCGCCGCCCCGTCCGTCGAAGTCGACCTCGAAATGATCGGCCGGGAAATCCGGCGGGCTGTCGCCGCGCAGGAATGCGAGCCGCTGGCGCTGCAGGTACGCGTCGTTCTTCGCGCACCCGGGCGCGGCCGCGATGTACATCACGTTGCTGTCGCCGCTGCCGCGATGCGCATCCTCGACCGCATGCACGACGTCGCCGTGCCAGAACACCGCGTCGCCCGGCTCCATGTGCGGGATCGGCACCAGCGCGTCGAGCAGCAGCGCGTGCCATTCGGGCAGGATCGACAGCGCGCGGCCCGGACGCGCGCCGCACAGGTCGTCGTCGGCGACGTCGTCCTGCAGCGCGCGCAGCACGACATACGCCATCGCGTTCGCGACCGGAATCAGCTGCAGGGTGCCGTCGCCGGGCCCCTGTGGCGTCAGCGCGGTCCAGCCCTGGAACGTGCGGAACATCGAGCACACGGCCGGCGATGGAATCTCCTCGACGTCGGGGCGGAACGCCGCGTCGAACGGATCGTAATCGCGCCAGCGGCCGGCCAGCACGTGACGATAGACCTGCCGGAAATTCGCGCCGAGCCAGCGTTCGACAGAGCCGCCGTCGACATGCGGCGACAGCCCGAGCGACGTCGAACCCGGCGGCCGGCGGCGGATCCGGTCGGCGTAGGCCGGCACCTGGTCCGGGTCGAAATGCCTGCGCGCGCCGTCGGCATGACGCCACAGGCTGTTCAGGAACACGCGCGCCTGCGTGAGGGCCGGCGACTGCCGCGCGGCCACCTGCGGCTTCGACCAGTAGACGCCGTAGATCTGCGGCTTGCCCGATGCGAGATTGCCGAAGTAGCGGTCCTCGGCGCGTGCGTGCAGCCGCTCGGCGAAGCGGTTCGCATCCAGATAGGCGCCGATCTCGTCGTTCCAGTCGCGCGCCTGCTGCGCGTCGAACACGCCGCGGATCACCGCGGCGCCGTGCGTGCGGATCGCGGCGATCGCCTGCGGATCGACGGTGCCATTCGCGATATCCGCGAATCGCAATACCGGGATCACGTCGCGGCCGTGCGCGTGCGCGCGACGGATCGCGTCGACCTGCCGCGCGATATCGCCCTCCAGTTCGCGGAACGTGGCCGCGTAACCGGGCAGATCGGCGCGCAGCGCCCTTTTCGCCATGCGGATCGCAACCGGCAGATCGTCAATCGTCAGGTGCATCGTCGTCTCCTCGCTGAATCGTGTGGTGATGAGCATTCAGCGTACGGCGGACACATCGCCGCCATCGGCACTATCCGGCCAACTATCGATACAATCCTGACAACCGCCTGCTACTCCGGACGATGGCAGACCACGCACAGCTTGTTGCCGTCCGGGTCGCGGAAATACGCGCCGTAGTAGTCGGGGTGATAGCGCGGCCGCAGGCCCGGCGGCCCTTCGCAGGTGCCGCCCTGCTGCAGCGCGAGCGCGTGGCAGCGGTCGACCTGCGCGCGGGTCGGCGCGTCGAATGCGATCGTATGGCCGTTGCCGGGTTCGGGCGCGCGGCCGTCGAGCGGCCGGCCGAGGAAGAACAGCGGCCGGTCGGTATCGGCCGGCATCCAGCCCGACCAGCCGTCCGGCTCGCTGAACTTCAGCCGCAGCCCGAGTTCCGCGAACAGCGGCGCGTAGAAGTCGTACGCGCGCGCGGTATCGCTGACGCCCACGCAAACATGTGAAAACATGGCATCGCTCCGTCGTGACGATCGATCACGATCATGCCACGGCGCGCTGCCCGCCCTCGCCCGGAGGCCGCGATGAAACCGCAGTACGAGCACGTGACGTTCGCCCCCGGCTGTTCGATCCGCGTGTACCACCGCCAGCTCGCGCGCATTCCGTTCGAATGGCACCGTCATCCCGAGTACGAACTGACGCTGACGCTGAACAGCCGCGGCCAGCGCTTCATCGGCGATCACGTCGCGCACTATGCGGACGACGATCTGGTGCTCGTGCCGCCCAACCTGCCGCATACGTGGTCGTCGAATGCGCGCATCGATCGCGCGGCGCCGGAAGTCGCGCTCGTCGTCTGGTTCGACGGTGACTGGGCACGACGCGTGGCCGACTGCTGCCCCGAGTACGCGCCGCTGCGCTCGCTGCTGCGGCGCGCGGCGCCCGGCCTTGCATTCGACGCCGATACGGCCCGTGCGATGCGCGCGCGGCTGCCGCAGTTGCTCGACCCTTCGCCGCGCATTCGCCTCGCGGCCGCACTCGACACGCTCGCCGATCTCGCGGACGCCGGCGGCGAACCGCTCGCCACCGCGCAGGCCTACGATCAACCCGATGCAGCGTCGCCGTCCGCGAACGCCGCCGCGCCCGAAGCCGAGAGGCTCGATCGCGTGCTCGACGCGATCGACCGGCAGTTCCACGAGCCGCTGCGCGTCGATGCGCTCGCGGCCGTCGCGCACATGTCCGAACGCACGCTGCAGCGGTTGTTCGTACGGCACCTCGGCGAAAGCGTCGGCCGCTACGTGCAGCGGCTGCGGCTCGCGCATGCGTGCCGCCATCTGGTCGGCACCGACTGGCCGATCGCGACGGTCGCCGCGCGCTGCGGCATTCCGAACGCCGCGAACTTCAACCGCCAGTTCCTCGCCGCGCGCGGGATGACGCCCGGCGCATACCGGCAGTTCTTCGCGCAACACGGCCACGCGCCCGACAGCGACCCCGGCACCGACTCGCCGCCGCTCGACACACGCCCGCCGTCGCTGGAACGCCGCGCCGGCTCGGGCCAGCGTCGGCCGCGCAAATGAAAACACCCCGGCGGGATGTCCCACCGGGGTGTCGGGGCGTTGCAGTTGCCGGACGCGAGCGGCCTTGCGGCCGTTCGCGCCGCGCACGACTTAACGTGCGTTGATCGGCTTCGCTTCGCGCGGCGTGTCGCCGATGAACAGCTGACGCGGACGGCCGATCTTCTGTTCCGGATCCGCGATCATTTCGTTCCACTGTGCGATCCAGCCAACCGTACGTGCCATCGCGAAGATACACGTGAACATCGACGTCGGGATGCCCAGCGCGCGCTGGACGATACCCGAGTAGAAGTCGACGTTCGGGTACAGCTTGCGCGACACGAAGTATTCGTCTTCCAGCGCGATCTTCTCGAGCTGCATCGCGAGCTTGAACAGCGGGTCGTCGTGCAGGCCGAGTTCGTTCAGCACTTCGTAGCACGTTTCGCGCATCAGCTTCGCACGCGGGTCGTAGTTCTTGTACACGCGGTGACCGAAGCCCATCAGCTTCACGCCCGAATTCTTGTCCTTCACCTGCTTGATGAATTCGGGGATGTTGTCCGGCGAACCGATCTGCTCGAGCATGTTCAGCGCGGCTTCGTTCGCACCACCGTGCGCCGGGCCCCACAGGCACGCGATACCGGCCGCGATACACGCGAACGGGTTCGCGCCCGACGAGCCGGCCAGGCGGACCGTCGACGTCGATGCGTTCTGCTCGTGGTCGGCGTGCAGGATCAGGATGCGGTCGAGTGCGCGGACGAGCACGTCGTTGACCTTGTACTCTTCGCACGGGTTCGAGAACATCATGTGCATGAAGTTCGCGCTGTACGACAGCGAGTTCTTCGGATACACGAACGGCTGGCCGATGCTGTACTTGTACGCCATCGCGACGAGCGTCGGCAGCTTCGCGATCATGCGGATCGCCGACACTTCGCGGTGACGCGGGTCGTTGATGTCGAGCGAGTCGTGGTAGAACGCGGACAGCGCGCCGACCGCGGCGACCAGGATCGCCATCGGGTGCGCGTCGCGGCGGAAGCCACGGAAGAAGAAGTGCATCTGCTCGTGCACCATCGTGTGCTTCGTGACGGTGTCGACGAATTCCTTCTTTTGCGCCGCGTTCGGCAGCTCGCCCTTCAGCAGCAGGTAGCAGGACTCGAGGAAGTCGGCGTTCTGCGCGAGGTTGTCGATCGGGTAGCCGCGGTACAGCAGTTCGCCCTTGTCGCCGTCGATGTACGTGATCGCCGAATTACAAGCTGCCGTCGACATGAAGCCCGGGTCGTACGTGAACTTGCCGGTCTGGCCGTACAGCTTGCGGATGTCGATCACGTCCGGGCCCATCGTGCCCTTGTAGATCGGCAGTTCGACGCTCGGCGAGTTGTCGCTGAACGATAGCGTGGCTTTAACATCAGACGGAGTCATGGCACATCCTCAATCGAAAATAGAAACGGGATTCGATAACGGGCACAGCGCGTTACACCTTGGCGTTACACGTTGCGCAGCATCTCCAACAGCCGGTGAATATCCTGGCTGTCTAGGTCGCCCTCTGGTTCCTTGCGCGCGAGGAGCAAGTCCATCAGGTCGTTGTCGCTCAGATCGAGCAGGCGCGACAACGCGCCTACGTCTGCATCGGTGAGGTCATGCTCGTATCTGCTGAAGAAACGCTCGAATACGATGTCGTTTTCCAGCAGACCCCGCCGCGCGCGCCAGCGGAGGCGCGCGCGACGGTGCGGGTCGGATTGATGCGAATCGTCGCTCATCACAAACTTTAAACCGCGCGGCGAACCATCAGTTCCTTGATCTTGCCGATCGCCTTCGTCGGGTTCAGGCCCTTCGGGCAAACGTCGACGCAGTTCATGATCGTGTGGCAACGGAACAGACGGTACGGGTCTTCCAGGTTGTCGAGACGCTCGCCGGTGGCGGTGTCGCGGCTATCCGCGATGAAGCGGTAAGCCTGCAGCAGGCCGGCCGGGCCGACGAACTTGTCCGGGTTCCACCAGAAGCTCGGGCACGACGTCGAGCAGCTCGCGCACAGAATGCACTCGTACACGCCGTCGAGCTCGTCGCGTTCTTCCGGCGACTGGAGGCGTTCCTTCTCCGGCGGCGGCGCGTCGTTGATCAGGTACGGCTTGATCGAGTGATACTGGTTGAAGAAGTGCGTCATGTCGACGATCAGGTCGCGCACGACGGGCAGGCCCGGCAGCGGGCGCAGCACGATCTTCTGCGGCAGGTCGTTCAGGTTCGTCAGGCACGCGAGACCGTTCTTGCCGTTGATGTTCATCGCGTCCGAACCGCACACGCCTTCGCGGCACGAACGGCGGAACGACAGCGTCTCGTCGACGGCCTTCAGCTTGACCAGTGCGTCGAGCAGCATGCGCTCATGCTGGATCTCGAGCTCGTACGTCTGCATGCGCGGTGCCGCGTCCTTGTCCGGATCGTAGCGGTAGACTTCAAAAATGCGTTTTGCCATTTCGGATTCCTTTGACTCGGCTTAGAACGTGCGCGGCTTCGGCGGCACGGAGTCGACCGTCAGCGGCTTCATTTGAACCGGCTTGTAGTCGAGGCGATCGCCTTCGCTGTACCACAGCGTGTGGCGCAGCCAGTTGTCGTCGTCGCGGTGTTCGTAATCGCTGTGCGCGTGCGCGCCGCGGCTTTCCTTGCGCGCTTCCGCCGACACCATCGTCGCGCGGGCGACTTCGATCAGGTTCTCCAGCTCGAGCGCTTCGACGCGCGCGGTGTTGAACACCTTCGACTTGTCCTTCAGGTGGATGTTTTCCACGCGGGCCTTCAGGCCGGCCATCTGGTCGACGCCTTCCTTCAGCAGCGCCGACGTGCGGAACACGCCTGCGTGCTTCTGCATCGTCGCACGGATGTCGTTCGCGACGTCCTGCGTGTACTCGCCCGAGCTCGACTTGTCGAGCTTGTTCAGACGCGCCAGCGAGAACTCGCCTGCATCGGCCGGCAGCGGCTTGTGTTCCTTCTGGTTCTTCACGTGCTCGACGATGTGGTTGCCGGCCGCACGGCCGAACACCACGAGGTCCAGCAGCGAGTTCGTGCCGAGGCGGTTCGCGCCGTGCACAGACACGCACGAGCACTCGCCCACTGCGTAGAAGCCGTTGACCGGATCCTTGTGGCCGCGCGACGTGCCGACGACCTGACCGTGGATGTTGGTCGGGATGCCGCCCATCTGGTAGTGGATCGTCGGGACGACCGGGATCGGTTCCTTGATCGCGTCGACGTTCGCGAACTTCAGCGCGATTTCGCGGATCGACGGCAGACGCTTCATGATCGTCTCGGCGCCGATGTGCGACAGGTCGAGCAGCACGTGATCCTTGTTCGGACCCACGCCGCGGCCTTCCTTGATTTCCTGGTCCATCGAACGCGACACGAAGTCACGCGGCGCCAGGTCCTTCAGCGTCGGTGCGTAGCGCTCCATGAAGCGCTCGCCGTTCGCGTTGCGCAGGATACCGCCTTCGCCGCGCACGCCTTCGGTGATCAGCACGCCCGCGCCGGCCACGCCGGTCGGGTGGAACTGCCAGAACTCCATGTCCTGCAGCGCGATGCCCGAGCGGGCAGCCATGCCGAGGCCGTCGCCGGTGTTGATGAACGCGTTGGTCGATGCCGCGAAGATCCGGCCTGCGCCGCCCGTCGCGAACAGCGTCGTCTTGCCTTCCATGATGTAGACGTCGCCCGTCTCCATCTCGAGGGCCGTCACGCCGAGCACGTCGCCGTCCGCGTCGCGGATCAGGTCGAGCGCCATCCATTCGACGAAGAACTGCGTCTTCGCCTCGACGTTCTGCTGGTACAGCGTGTGCAGCAGCGCGTGACCGGTACGGTCGGCGGCCGCGCATGCGCGCTGGACCGGCTTCTCGCCGTAGTTCGCGGTGTGGCCGCCGAACGGACGCTGGTAGATCGTGCCGTCCGCGTTACGGTCGAACGGCATGCCGAAGTGTTCCAGTTCGTACACGACGTTCGGTGCTTCGCGGCACATGAACTCGATCGCGTCCTGGTCGCCGAGCCAGTCGGAACCCTTGATCGTGTCGTAGAAGTGGAAGTGCCAGTTGTCTTCGCTCATGTTGCCGAGCGACGCGCCGATGCCGCCCTGTGCGGCCACCGTGTGCGAACGGGTCGGGAACACCTTCGACAGCACGCCGACCGACAGGCCCGCGCGCGACAGTTGCAGCGCTGCGCGCAAGCCCGAGCCGCCCGCGCCGACGATCACCACGTCGAACTTGCGGCGCGGCAGGGAAGTTTTGATTGCAGCCATTCTTTACACTCTCCAGAGAATCTGCGCGGCGTAGCCCGCACATGCGAGCAGCCAGACGATGGTCAGCGATTGCAGCAGCAGGCGCACACCGACGGGCTTCACGTAGTCCATCCAGATGTCGCGCACGCCGACCCATGCGTGGTAGAAGAGGGAAAGCAGCGTCACGAAGGTCGCGAGCTTCATCCATTGCGCGGAGAAGATCGATGCCCAGCCTTCGTACGAGAAGTCATGCGCGCCGAAGAACAGGACGAGCAGAATGACCGTGTAGACCGCCATGATCGTGGCGGTGACGCGCTGCGCGAGCCAGTCGCGCAGGCCGTAGTGAGCGCCGACGACGAGGCGCTTCGAGCCGATTCGGTTATTGGCTGCCATTTTCTTAGAATGCTCCGAACAGTTTGAGTGCCATGGCGATCGTCAGCGCGATCGAGACGACAAAGACGACGACGGCCGTCCGCTTGCCGCCTTCCTTCGAGACGGCGTCGTGGTTGACGTCCATCAGCAGGTGGCGAATGCCGGCGCAGAAATGGTGGAGGAACGCCCAGGACAGCGCGAGGACGATCAGCTTGACGACGATGTTGGAGAGGAAAGCCTTGAAGACTTCGAAGCTGAGCTCGGAGGTGAGGCTCTGGTCGAAGAGGAACAGCAGGAACGGCAGGAACAGGAACAGCAGCGCGCCGCTGACTCGGTGGAGAATCGACAATATCGCCGCCAGCGGCATGCGATATTTCAAGGTGATGTCGCCGATTCCGATGTTCCGGTATTCCGGCCTCGGCTTTCTTACTGCGTCAGTCATGCTAGACCCCTACTATGTTGTCACACTAATCCGCGATTTTAGCGCCTTTTTATATCGCGCTGCAGCGAAAGTCTGCTCTGGATCATTACGCGAACGGGAATAAAGGCGGCCCGAAACGTGCTACGCGAAAACGGGAAACCCGCGTGCACGCTGCTTGTGCCGATCCGTCGTCAGCTCAAGTCATTCTGATAGTAATACCCGGTTGTGACATACCAGCCGCGCCGCACTTCCACCGGCCGGTCTCCGTATGTATAGGAAACGCGCTCGACCGACAGCAACGGAAAACCCGCCGGCACGTGCAGCAGGTCGGCCACCGCCGGCTCCGCCGCCACCGCGCGGATCTTCTCCGTCGCGCGGATCATCCGCGTGCCGAATTCCGTCTCGAACATCGCGTAGAGCGGGCCCTTGTACTCGCTCAGCCGCTCGAACGTCAGCCCGCGGAACATCGCGCCCGGCAGCCAGATCTCGTCGAGCACCGTCACTTCGTTCTCGAATTCCAGCAGGCGACGCACCTGCACGACCGGATCGGCCGGCTTCAGGTCGAGCTGCCGCGCGATCTCGGCCGGCGCGCGCAGGCGCCGGCATTCGAGCAGGCGGCTCACGTGCGGATGCTCGGCGCCGTCGTCGGCCAGCAGCCGCAGGAAGCGGAACTGCGCGCGATCCTCATTGTGCGTCGCAACAAAAGTACCCTTGCCTTGCCGCCGGACCACGAGGTTTTCCGCGGCCAGCTCGTCGATCGCCTTGCGAACGGTGCCCTGGCTGACCTTGTAACGGGCAGCCAGCTCCACTTCGCTCGGGATGATCTCGCCCGGCTTCCATTCACCGGATTCGAGACTTTGCGTGATCAATGACTTGATCTGCTGGTATAACGGACTGAAGGTCGGCGACGGCGAAGCGGCCGGCGCAGGCGCCGGCACGGAATCGCCCGCGCCCGGCTGCCCTGGGCCGCCTGCGCCGGTCGGATTCGCGTTGTTCGCCTGGTTCGATGTCATGGCGCGCATTTCATCACAAACCGCGCTTTTCCGTCCACTCAAATTCCGCAAAACATCTGTCTTATATAAGACATATGATACCGTTTGACTTTGGGTCCATCGGCTCCTACACTCCGGGGCGAGCAAGGGTTCGCGGGTGCAAAATGCGTCCCCCGGCTACGTGCCACGGCCGTCTCCAGGTTCACCGCGTCTGCCTTTCGCGAATCCTCCGCCCTGCTTCAATGCAACGCTACGCGTAACGCGCATAGAATGGCGTTTTGCCTAGCGTCCACCGCTTCACCCGTCCTGGAGATTTTCAATGGCTAAGCCCGCAAAGCGCGTTGCCGTCACCGGCGCCGCAGGTCAAATCGCTTACTCCCTGCTGTTCCGCATCGCGAACGGCGACCTGCTCGGCAAGGACCAGCCGGTCATCCTGCAACTGCTCGACCTCCCGCAAGCCCAAGCCGCCGTCAAAGGCGTCGTGATGGAACTCGACGATTGCGCGTTCCCGCTGCTCGCGGGCGTCGTGATCACCGACGATCCGAAGGTTGCATTCAAGGATGCAGACGTCGCGCTGCTGGTCGGTGCACGTCCGCGCTCGAAGGGCATGGAGCGCAAGGACCTGCTGTCGGCGAACGCCGAGATCTTCACGGTCCAGGGCGCTGCGCTGAACGAAGTCGCGAGCCGCGACGTGAAGGTGCTGGTCGTCGGCAACCCGGCGAACACCAACGCGTACATCGCGATGAAGTCGGCACCGGATCTGCCGAAGAAGAACTTCACGGCGATGCTGCGCCTCGACCACAACCGCGCGCTGTCGCAGCTCGCCGCCAAGTCGGGCAAGCCGGTCGCGTCGATCGAGAAGCTCGCCGTGTGGGGCAACCACTCGCCGACGATGTACCCCGACTTCCGCTTCGCGACCGTCGAAGGCGAGTCGCTGCTGAAGCTGATCAACGACGACGTGTGGAACCGCGACACGTTCATCCCGACCGTCGGCAAGCGCGGCGCGGCGATCATCGAAGCGCGCGGCCTGTCGTCGGCGGCGTCGGCAGCCAACGCGGCGATCGACCACGTGCGTGACTGGGTCCTCGGCACGAACGGCAAGTGGGTCACGATGGGCATCCCGTCGGACGGCTCGTACGGCATCCCCGAAGACATCATCTACGGTGTGCCGGTCACGTGCGAAAACGGTGAGTACAAGCGTGTCGAAGGCCTCGAAATCGACGCGTTCTCGCGCGAGAAGATGGACGGCACGCTGGCCGAGCTGCTCGAAGAGCGCGACGGCGTCGCCCACCTGCTGAAGAACTAAGCAGGCTGCATGGCCGGGCCGCCTGCGGGCGGCCCGGCCACGGCACGGGCGGCGGGGCTGCAACCGGCCCCGCCGCCCGATCCGATCCGGGCACGTTTTGCCGCTCCAGGCGCCCCGCGCGCCGGCCCAGAACGTGCCCGAATCCGATTTTCTCCACGTTGCCCGCTTCCTTGACGTAGAAGAGATGTCCGCGCTCACTCCTGCACAAGTGCTGTACGACGGGGCGTCCCCGCCCGCGATCCTGCCCTGCTGCGATCACTACGCGGGCAGCGAGAAGCTGATGCGCAAGTCGCTCGCGCTCCAGGCCGAACTCGGCCCCGTGTTCGACATCACGCTCGACTGCGAGGACGGCGCGGCCGTCGGCCAGGAAGCCGCGCACGCGCAGCTCGTCGCCGAACTCCTCGGCGGCGCCGAGAACCGCTTCGGGCGGGTCGGCGTCCGCATCCACGACTTTTCCCATCCCCACTGGCGCGACGACGTGCGCATCGTGCTGCGCGCCGCGCGCGCGCCGGCCTACGTCACGCTGCCGAAGATCGCGAGCGCCGCCGACGCGGCCGAGATGGTCGCGTTCATCGAAGGCACGCGCCGCGAGCTCGGCCTCGCGCAGCCGATTCCGGTGGATGTGCTGGTCGAGACGCACGGCGCGCTCGCCCAGGCGGCCGCCCTCGCCGCGCTGCCGCTGGTCGGCACGCTGAGCTTCGGGCTGATGGACTTCGTGTCCGCGCATCACGGCGCGATTCCCGATGCGGCGATGCGCTCGCCCGGCCAGTTCGACCACCCGCTCGTGCGCCGCGCGAAGCTGGAAATCGCCGCCGCCTGCCATGCGCACGGCAAGACGCCGTCGCACAACGTGACGACGGAAGTGCGCGACATGGCCGTCGTCGCCGGCGACGCACGCCGCGCGCGCGACGAGTTCGCGTTCACGCGGATGTGGAGCATCCATCCCGCGCAGATCCGCCCGATCGTCGACGCGTTCGCGCCGCGCACCGATGAAGTCGCGCTGGCCGCCGACATCCTGCTGGCAGCGCAGGCCGCCGACTGGGGCCCGACGCGCCACGGCGATACACTGCACGATCGCGCGAGCTACCGCTATTACTGGTCGGTGCTGCGCCGCGCACGGGCGACCGGCCAGCCGGTGCCGGCCGAGGCCGCGCCGCTGTTCGGCCCGGCCGCCGGAGACGCGCGGTGAGCGCGCGCCGACACACGAATTTCATCGAATCACCGGGGCGCGAACCCGAGACGGGTTGGCGAAACGACAAAAAACGTAACGGAGCCCGAAAACCTGATATGAGCGCGGCCAAATAGGTGAAAATAGCGGCCGCTGCGCGCTTCCGGGGCGCGTGCAGTTTCAAACCGGCCGGCGGTGTCAGCTGCCGGCCCTTGTCAACTGATTATCGAAAGGTTCTGACTCCATGAAGAAACTCCTGATCGCTACCGCCATCGGCGCCTTGTCCGCCACGATGCTGGTGTCGGCTCCGAGCGCGTTCGCCCAGGATACGGCGACGACTGCGAAGAAGACGGCCAAGCGCCCGGCGCCGGCCAAGCGCATCGTTCCGCGCAGCAAGAAGGCACAGGCGCGTGCCGCGGCCAAGGTCGATCCGGTACCGGACGGCGCGGCCAAGTGGTCGTGCAAGGACGGCCTGTCGTTCGACCTCGCCGGCGACATGAAGCGTGACCAGGTCGTCACGGTTCACTGGGCGAAGAAGAACTACAAGCTGCCGCGTCAGGCCACGACGACGGGCGCCGACACGTTCTATGATCCGGCCGCGGGCTTCAAGCTGGTCGTGATCCCGAGCAAGGCGATGCTGTTCAGCGACGCGAACGGCGGCGAGCGTCTCGCCGACGAATGCGTGACGCCGGAAATGGCGCAAGGCACGCCGGCGCCGACGCAATCGAACGAGCTGAAGCCGGCAACGAACTAAGCGCGCTCTCCCGAGCTCCTCGATGTCCGCCTCGGTCTCCAACGTCCGCCCCGCTCCGGATACGGTACTCGTCGATATCGTCGACTACGTGCTGAACACCGGCATCGACAGCGCGCTCGCGCTGGAGACGGCGCGTCATTGCCTGATCGACACGCTCGGATGCGGACTCGAGGCGCTGTCCTACCCGGCCTGCACCAAGCTGCTCGGCCCCGTCGTGCCGGGCACGATCGTGCCGAACGGCGCGAAGGTGCCCGGCACGTCCTTCCAGCTCGATCCCGTCCAGGCCGCTTTCGACCTCGGCGCGATGATCCGCTGGCTGGACTTCAACGACACCTGGCTCGCCGCCGAATGGGGTCATCCGTCCGACAACCTCGGCGGGATCCTGGCGACGGCCGACTGGCTGTCCCGCACGGCCGTCGCGGCCGGCAGGAAGCCGCTCGCCATGCGCGACGTGCTCGTCGCGATGATCCAGGCCCACGAGATCCAGGGCTGCCTCGCACTCGAGAATTCATTCAACGCAGTCGGGCTCGACCACGTGCTGCTCGTGAAAGTGGCGTCGACGGCCGTCGTCGGCCGCCTGCTCGGGCTCACGCGCGACGAGCTGATCAACGCCGTGTCCAACGCATTCGTCGACGGCCACGCGCTGCGCACCTACCGCCACGCGCCGAACACCGGTTCGCGCAAGTCGTGGGCGGCCGGCGACGCGACGTCCCGCGCGGTGCGCCTCGCGCTGATCGCGAAAACGGGTGAAATGGGCTACCCGTCGGCGCTCACCGCGAAAACCTGGGGCTTCTACGACGTGCTGTTCGACGGCAAGCCGTTCCGCTTCCAGCGCCCGTACGGCACGTACGTGATGGAAAACGTGCTGTTCAAGATCGCGTTCCCCGCCGAATTCCATGCGCAGACGGCCGCCGAGGCCGCGCTGCAGCTGCACGCGCAGCTCGCCGCGGCGGGCCGCACGACCGACGAAATCAGCCGGATCACGATCCGCACGCACGCGGCCGCGATCCGCATCATCGACAAGCAGGGCCCGCTCGCCAATCCGGCCGATCGCGACCACTGCATCCAGTACATGGTCGCCGTGCCGCTGCTGTTCGGCCGGCTGACCGCGGCCGATTACGAAGACGCGGTCGCCGCCGATCCGCGCATCGACGCGCTGCGCGCGAAAACCGTGTGCGTCGAGGATCCGCAGTTCACGAAGGATTACCATGACCCGGCCAAGCGGTCGATCGCGAATGCGCTGACGATCGAATTCGCGGACGGGTCGACGCTTGCCGAAGTAGCGGTCGAATACCCGATCGGCCATCAGCGACGCCGTGCGGACGGCATCCCGCTCCTGGTCGAGAAGTTCCGGACCAACCTCGCCCGCCGTTTCCCGGCAAAGCAGCAACAAGCGATTCTCGACGTGTCGCTGGACCAGGCAAAGCTCGAAGCGATGCCGGTCGATGAGTACGTCGACTTGTATGTGATATAGCCGTCATCTACAGGACTCTTTGTTTCCTAGCCTTAAACCCAGGAAAATCACCATGGCCCACAATCTCCACAAGACCCTCAAGGAATTCGACAGCGGTTCCGGCAAAGGCAAGTTCTACTCGCTGCCGCAGCTCGGCAAGGAACTGAAGACGAAGATCGAGCGCCTCCCGGTGTCGATCCGTATCGTGCTCGAGTCCGTGCTGCGCAACTACGACGGCAAGAAGATCACCGAAGAACACATCGAGCAGCTCGCGAACTGGCAGCCGACCGCGAAGCGCGTCGACGAGATTCCGTTCGTGGTGTCGCGCGTCGTGCTGCAGGACTTCACGGGCGTGCCGCTGCTCGCCGACATCGCGGCCATGCGCGGCGTCGCGGAGCGTTCGGGCAAGAATCCGAAGAAGATCGAGCCGCTGGTCCCGGTCGATCTCGTCGTCGACCACTCGGTGCAGATCGACTACTTCCGCCAGAAGGACGCGCTCGACCTGAACATGAAGCTGGAATTCCAGCGCAACAACGAGCGCTACCAGTTCATGAAGTGGGGCATGCAGGCGTTCGACACGTTCAAGGTCGTGCCGCCGGGCGTCGGCATCGTCCACCAGGTGAACCTCGAATATCTCGCGCGCGGCGTCCACAAGAAGACGGACGGCGACGACACCGTGTACTACCCGGATACCCTCGTCGGCACGGACAGCCACACGACGATGATCAACGGCATCGGCGTGGTCGGCTGGGGCGTGGGCGGCATCGAGGCCGAAGCCGGCATGCTCGGCCAGCCGGTGTACTTCCTGACGCCGGACGTCGTCGGCGTCGAGCTGAAGGGCAAGCTGCGCGAAGGCGTGACGGCCACCGACCTGGTGCTGACGATCACCGAAATGCTGCGCAAGGAAAAGGTCGTCGGCAAGTTCGTCGAATTCTTCGGCGAAGGCACGAAGTCGCTGTCGCTGCCGGACCGCGCAACGATCGGCAACATGGCGCCGGAATACGGCGCGACGATGGGCTTCTTCCCGGTCGACGAAAAGACCATCGAATACTTCGAAGGCACGGGCCGCACGAAGGCGGAAATCGCCGCGTTCGAAAACTACTTCAAGGCGCAGAAGCTGTTCGGCATCCCGAAGGCCGGCGACATCGACTACACGAAGACGGTCACGCTGGATCTCGCCACGGTCGCCCCGTCGCTGGCCGGCCCGAAGCGCCCGCAGGACCGCATCGAGATCGGCAACGTCAAGTCGACGTTCACCGAGCTGTTCTCGAAGCCGGTCGCGGAAAACGGCTTCGCGAAGAAGGCGGACGACCTGAACGCGCAGTACACGACGAGCAACGGCGTCGACGTGAAGAACGGCGACGTGCTGATCGCCGCGATCACGTCGTGCACGAACACGTCGAACCCGAGCGTGCTGCTGGCTGCCGGCCTGCTGGCGAAGAAGGCCGTCGAAGCCGGCCTGACCGTCGCCCCGCACATCAAGACGTCGCTCGCGCCGGGATCGCGCATCGTCACCGAATACCTGACGAAGACGGGCCTGCTGCCCTACCTCGCGAAGCTCGGCTTCGAAGTCGCCGCCTACGGCTGCACGACCTGTATCGGCAACGCGGGCGACCTGACGCCGGAACTGAACGAAGCGATCACGAAGAACGACATCGTCGCGGCAGCCGTGCTGTCGGGCAACCGTAACTTCGAGGCGCGCATCCACCCGAACATCCGCGCGAACTTCCTCGCGTCGCCGCCGCTGGTCGTCGCCTACGCGATCGCCGGCAACATCACGCGCGACCTGATGACCGAGCCGGTCGGCAAGGGCAAGGACGGCTACGACATCTACCTCGGCGACATCTGGCCGACGAGCGAGGAAATCCACGCGCTGCTCAAGTTCGCGCTCGACCCGAAGAAGTTCGAGGACAACTACTCGAAGCTGACCAAGAAGGGCGACCTCTGGAGCAAGATCGAGGGCGAGACGGGCCAGGTCTACGACTGGCCGAAGTCGACCTACATCGCGGAGCCGCCGTTCTTCGGCAACGACTTCTCGATGGAGCCGGCCGATTCGATCCCGACGGTCAAGGGCGCGCGCGCGCTGGGCATCTTCGGTGACTCGGTCACGACCGACCACATCAGCCCGGCAGGCTCGATCAAGGAAGACTCGCCGGCAGGCAAGTGGCTGAAGGAGAACGGCGTGCAGAAGGCCGACTTCAACAGCTACGGTTCGCGCCGCGGCAACCACGACGTGATGATGCGCGGCACGTTCGCGAACGTCCGGATCAAGAACCTGATGATCCCGGCGAAGGCAGACGGCACGCGCGTCGAAGGCGGCCTGACGATTCACCAGCCGAGCGGCGAACAGCTGTCGATCTACGATGCGGCGATGAAGTACGTCGACGCCGACACGCCGACCGTCGTGTTCGCGGGCGAAGAGTACGGCACGGGCTCGTCGCGCGACTGGGCCGCGAAGGGCACGCAGCTGCTCGGCGTGAAGGCCGTGATCGCACGCAGCTTCGAGCGAATCCACCGCTCGAACCTGGTCGGCATGGGCGTGCTGCCGCTGCAGTTCAAGGGCGCGGACAGCATCCAGTCGCTCGGCATCACCGGCGAAGAGACCTACGACATCGAAGGCCTCGGCGACGACTTCAAGCCGCAGCAGGACGTCACGCTCGTGATTCACCGCAAGAACGGCGAAACGACCCGCGTGCCGGTGCTGCTGCGCATCGATACGCCGATCGAAGTCGATTACTACAAGCACGGCGGTATCCTGCCGTTCGTGCTGCGCTCGCTGCTCGCAGCGTAAGCGCGCGGCTTTTGCAGGTGCCGCAACCGCCTCGCGGCGGTTGCGGCCGATTTGGAAGCCCGACCTCGTGTCGGGCTTTTTTTTGGTTCATCGAGGATTACCGGGGAACGCGGCGCGGATCTTGAGGAAGAAGTATTCGTCGTCGCGGTACCCGTAAGCCC
>NZ_QTQM01000032.1:0-87695 GCF_003854225.1 Burkholderia sp. Bp8986
ATAGATGTCGTCGAGGAACGCGTTGAGCGCCATCACGCGCTGCTCGATGCCGAGCGACAGCCGGCTCCATTCCGCGCCCGAGATGATCCGCGGCACGATGTCGAACGGAATCAGGCGCTCGGCGGCCTGCGCGTCGCCGTACACGGCGAACGTGATGCCGGTCCTGCGGAACACGCCTTCCGCGTCGTGGGCTTTCTGGGCGAGGCTTGCAGGGTTCTGCGTGTCGAGCCACTGCTTGAGGCGCGCGTAGGGCGCCCTCACCATATCGCCGGATTGCAGCATTTCATCGAATGGCTTCATCGATCTTTTTCTCCATCGATCGTTTTCCCCGGCATTGCGCATGCCGGACCGGCGTACTAACTGCCTTGCAAGGAACGTGCCTTGCGATAACCCCTCAGGTCCCCCTTTTTGTCGCGCGGCCGGCACGCCCCCGCAGCATGCCGCACCATGATGGTGCGACGCACGGCGCGGGACGCGCCAGCTGCGTGCCGTGCCCGTGCACGGCCGCTGCTGTGCCGCGTCTGTGAAACATAGTTCCCCTGCGTGTCACGACTGTGCAAGCTGCACTGCACCAATACTTCCCCTGCCCGCACGCCTGCCCGTTGCCGCGCTGCCCGCCGGCAGCAGCTCCGAGCCCGTACCGGCACGGCTTCCCGCCGCCGTGCACTCGGCCGCGTCCCGCCACCACCTCGGCCGGTCTTGCCGCATCGCAGCGAACCGCGCCGCGGCGGCGGCGGCCCGTCGCGGCGGCCCGTCCTGCACCGCGGACGGGAATGGCGCCGCATCCTTCGGTTACCGGGCGGAATGGCGGAAAGGCGGGCCGGCACGAGGCCGGCCCTGGGGGAAGTACCGTCTGCGGCAGGTCGGGCAGTTCGACGCGGTGAACTAACCGGTTAGCCGGGTCCGGCACCTCGAACTTATGCAGCCGTAATCCCGCCGACAACGCCCATGCATATTTCGACTGACACCGATCGAAAAAAAACATCGGCCCCCATGCGCGAGGCGCGGTACGCTACCAAACCGGTTCAGTGAAATGGTGCCGCTCCTCCCGGCGCCGACTATAAACAGCGAAGATCAACATGGAAGCAAAGTGGCTGGAAGATTTCCTGAGCCTTGCGGATACCAAGAGCTTTTCCCGGGCCGCGCGTCATCGGCACCTCACGCAGTCGGCGTTCAGCCGGCGCATCGCCGCGCTCGAAACGTGGATGGACGCGAAGCTGGTCGACCGCAGCATCAACCCGATCGCGCTGACGCCGGCCGGGCAGATGTTCCGCGGGCTGGCCGCGGACATCCTGCGCAGCATGTATGCGGCACGCAACCTCGTGAACGGCTATGACCAGTTCGCGGCAAGCGACCAGGTGGTGCGCTTCGCGGTCGCGCATACGCTCGTGTTCACGCTGTTCCCCGAATGGCTCAAGCAGCTGAACGGCGAAGTCGGCCACGTGACCGCGCGCGTCAACGCGGTGAACGTGCCCGAAGGCGTGCAGCAGCTCGTCGAAGGTGAATGCGACCTGCTGCTCGGCTATCACCATCCGCAACTGCCGATCGTGCTCGATCCGAACCACTTCCCGTTCGTCACGCTCGGCGTCGAACGGATCCTGCCGGTATCGACGCCCGACGCGCGCGGCAAACCGGTATTCGAACTGCCGGGCACGCCGGACGCGCCGCTGCCGCTGCTCGCGTATTCGTCGGGCGCGTTCCTCGGGAACGTGGTCGAGATGCTGCTGCTGAACGCGGCCGAACCGTACGCGCTGCACCGGTGCTTCGAGACGCACATGTCCGAGGCGCTGAAGGGGATGGTCGTGGCCGGGCACGGGATCGGCTGGCTGCCCGAAAGCTGCGTGGCGAAGGAACTCGCGGAGGGCTCGCTCGTCCGCGCGGGCTCGGCGGACTGGATCACCGAACTCGAGATCCGCCTGTACCGGTCCGCGCGCAAGCGCGGGCTCGCGGCCGAGCAGCTGTGGACCTACATCATGAACCGGCCGCGCACCGCGGCCGACGGCGCGCGCGCGGCCGAGGAGTCGATCGCGCCGGCCATGCGCATCGCGCGCCGCAGCGCCGGCGGCAGCCGGTAGCGCCCTCACCGTCCCTCGTCACCCGACTCGCCAGCGCGCCGCGCGGATGCAATCCGCCCGGCGCGCGGTTATTCGACGTGCGCAATCGCGGAGCATTTTCCGCTCCTGCTCCGTCTTCGATATGCGTTCCGTACCTCGATTAAACCCGTAAAAACAGGCAAACGTTTGCGAGCCGAATCGCATTTAATTTACATCGAAAACATCGACCCCGAATAAATTCCCGATTCATACGACAGAAATAACCTGTTACAGAACAAATTAAAAGTTTCTCTTTTCATGCAATGGCATTTTTCATCGATAAGGCCATATCCCCTCTTTCGATTCCCTGACCTGCACTCCGAAATTCACCGTAATGCTTCGACGAAAGAGGAAAGTCTTCCTTTTATCAGTCGTTATTTTTCGGTACAAACGTCGGTACCACTTACGTCGGAAATTTGCAAAATGGTCATCGCTACCGACGAGCAAATTTCATATTCGGCAATATCGCCTTTGTTCAGAGCTGATCCATTTCGTCGAATTATTGCCAATCCTATTTAAATAAGACATTTAAAGCTTGTCCCATTCGGGCCACACATGATTGTTTGTTCGAAACCCATCGTGTATCAATAGCGTTGTCGCAAAACGAAATAGCGTCGCTAATTTTCAAATCGGAATAAGTGCATTGCCAGCGATTCCGGATGGAGGTTGCAATGTCTTCCTCGTTTGAACAGCATGGTCGCCGGCTCCTCGGCATTGTCGTATCCGCGCTCTGCATTCATGCCGCGGCCCAAACTCCGAACCAGGCCCCGACACCTTCGTCCGATACCGGCTCCGGGCGATACGTGATTTCGTACGTCTGCGGCGACGCGCGAATCGACGGTACGGCGCCGCTTCCCCCCGATGGCCGGCCGTACAACCTCGGTGTGTCGTTCGTATCGGGCGCCACCGGGCAACCGCTGTCGAACGTGCAGGTGCGGCTGCGACGGCATGGACGCGTCCTCGTCGAATTCAACGCGACGGGTTCGCGCTGTCTGTTCAGCGTGCCCGATGCAAGTTACCGGGTCGAAGGGACCTATCAGGGAGCGACCCAGTTCGCGGTGGTCGAAACCGGCGCACTCACCACGCAGTTGCGGTGGTGAACGTCAGTCGAATCCGCGCGCCAAGGGCGCGCACCCGCGTCATGCACTGCAATCCATCGACAGGAGAATCGAATGACTCGTGCAGAGCGACCGGACGGCGCGCCCGTCCGTCAGCCGAAGCCCTCCTGGGGACCGGGAAAGAATGCGGCGCTCAGCATCGTTGCATTTGCCGCGATCTTCGGCGCCTTCGCCTACGTCGAGCGAGACGTGGGGGGCAGCCATGCAACCGTGACGCACGACATCGCCGGCTTGATCGGCACCACCGTCGGGAAGTATCGCCAGGCCATCGTGGCCGCGACGGCCGACGCCTCCCGCGCGGCGTCGACGGCCGCGCAGGCCGAGCCGGTGACGCCTTCCGCACCGGGTACGCCGTTTGCGTCGGCAATGCCTGCCGGATCGGCCGCGACCGCCCCGGCCGTGCCGCCACAACAGACCGCCCGCCCCGCCGCGAAACACCCGCGCCCCGCGCATGTGCCGACCACGACGCTCGCGGCCGGCGCACACGCCGCATCGGCGAGCGCTCGCGCGGCACGCCCCGCTGACACGCACCGGACGTCGCGTTCGCAGGCGCTGGCACGCGCGAGACAACACCCCGAGCCCACGCCGAAACGGCAACCGCAATCGGATATCGCCGACACGACGCACATGCAGACCACCAGCGTCACGCGCGACGAGATGGAAGGCGCACGCGCCCTCGCCAGGGCGCGCTGGTGCGCACGGATCGACGAATGGACCTGCGTCGAGCACAACGCGAGCCGGGCCCTCGCCATCGACCCGAAGAACAGCGAATCGCGCGCGCTGCTTGGACAAGCGATCCGCAACCGCCTGTGAAGCGGCCGGACGCTGCCGGGCCTCACTGCCCGGCAGCACGACGACCGGCGACGCGCGTCGTCGGGCGTGCAACCGATGTGATCGTTTCAGAGTGAGGAGACATCGTGGCTAACAATCGTCAACAACAATGCACCACCGTCGCTCCGCCCAACCGGCGGATCCTCCTGCACGCGCCCTTGCTGTTGCTGCTCATCGCGTCCGGCTCCTGTCTTGCCGCCGAAGGCGACGCGGAACCGGGCAGCGCGAGGGAAGTCGCAGGGACCCACGGCGCGCCGGATGCGCTGCCGCCCGGCATGCAGCCGACGGAGGCGTCGATGCGGCTCGCCCAGGGCCCGGACGCCCTGCCCCCGCATGCGCCGACGCCGATCGCGCAGGCATCGGACGCATCGATGCAGATCGCGCAGGCGTCGAACCCGCAGCCGCAGGCGATGCCGACCACGGTCGTGGTGGAGCCGGACGCGGCGCAGCCGAGTGAACCGGCGCCGGACGCGCGATCATCGGATGCGCAGACGCAGCAGCTTGCCCAGGCGCCCGACATCGCGTCGCCGAATATGTCAGCGCCAGCCGCGCAATCGTCGGACGCTTCAATCCAGCTTGCCCAGGCACCCGACACCGTGCCGCCGAACACATCGGCTCCGGCCGCGCAATCGTCGGATACTTCAATCCAGCTTGCCCAGGC
The DNA here is from genome assembly GCF_003854225.1 of Burkholderia sp. Bp8986. NCBI lineage: Bacteria > Pseudomonadati > Pseudomonadota > Betaproteobacteria > Burkholderiales > Burkholderiaceae > Burkholderia > Burkholderia sp. Bp8986. Next base: position 4,704 of record NZ_QTQM01000032.1, read on the forward strand.
AACCGACACCGTGCCGCCGAACACATCGGCTCCGGCCGCGCAATCGTCGGATGCTTCAATGCCGCTTACCCAGGCGCCCGACACCGCGCCACCGAATACATCGGCTCCGGTCGCGCATGCATCGGACGCGCCGACCCAGCCCGCACCGGCCGCTGCCGCCGCATCGCCGAATGCTGCGACGACAGCGACGACACCGACGCAAACCGCGCAGGCATCCGGCACCCCCATGCCGACCTCGCCTGCGCCGGTGACCCAGACGCCCGGCGCTCAGCCGCCGTCCTCGCAGGCACCGAATTCGCAGACGCCCGGCGCCCAGCTACCCGGCGAGTCGATCCAGCGATCGCAAGGCCCCGACGTCCAGACACCGAATGCCCAGATACCGAATCTCCGTACCGCCGATGTCGCGACCGTGCGCAACGACGTGTTCGGCCTCGCGGCGAGCGGCGGCGCGATCCAGGCGCTCGAGGAAGCGAAGGCACGGCCCGATGCGTTCTCGGCCGTCGACGTCGCGCAGCTGGAAGAGCTGTCGATACGCCAGCAGGTGCGCGGCGGACGCGACAAGTCGCGCTCGATGACGAGTCCGGACCGCTTCGACGGGATCGACAACGCGCTGCGCGCGGCCGACGACCTCGACAAGCGGATGCCGGCCACGCCCGACTATGCGCCGGTCAGGACGGCGCTCGCGGGCGACCGCACGGTCGCCCTCGCGGCACGCGGCGACATGAAGCCGGCCGTCGCGACGTTCGAGACGATCCCGTCCAATGCGGAGATCTCGATCGACGCGCTGGCGGCGGTTGGCGACGCCTACCTGTACCTGAGCGAACCGGCCAAGGCGAACGGCGTGTACCAGCGTGCGCTGAACCAGGCGACCGCGTCGCCTACGGACCGTGCGACCCGCGGCTTCCAGTACGGCGCACGCACGCGTCCGATCGAACTTCGCGAAGGGCTGTTCTGGTCGTATGTCGACCAGGCACGCGCGGCGGACGCGAAGCAGGTGCTCGACGACATGGGCAAGTCCCTGCCGCCGGTCAACGAAGTGCGCAACGTCGGTCCGGAAGAAAGCGACTATCTGCGCTACTACCGGCTGCGCGCGCAATACCTGATCTTCACGGGTCACACCGACGAGGGGATCGCCGCGCTGGAACAGCTCGAGAAGGAGGTGCCGTTCAACGCGGAGGTCCGTGCCGCGCACGCCGACGCGGTATCCGGCCAGTCGCATCCCCGCCAGGCGATAGCGATGTATCGCGCCTCGCTGACCGACCACCCGGACAGCGTCGAGATGCTCGCCGGCCTCGGCCGCGCGGCGCTGACGGCAGACGACTACGCAACCGCGAAGAACGTCGACCAGACCCTCGACAACACGTTCCCGGACAGCGGCGCCGTGCGCAGCTTCAAGCGCGACTACAAGGCATACCGCAGCCCCGTGTTCACGACCGACCTGAGCTTCGAGCACGGCAACAGCGCGCTGGCCGACAACAGCTTCACGTCGGACAGCTATGTGTATTCGCAACCGTTCGGCGACAACTGGCGCGTCTTCTCGCATACGTTCTTCGGCCACGCGCAAACCGATTCCGGCAGCGTCAGCCGCACGCGCACGGGCGTCGGCGGCGACTACCGGCACGGGCCGCTCACCGTGCAGGGCGAAGTCACGCGCTCGTTCGGCTCGGACGGCCGAACCGGCGGCCGCGGATCGATCGCGTACGCGCTGAACGACTACTGGACGGTCAGCGCCGGCCTCGACAGCAACGACAACTCGCTGCCGTGGAAGGCATATGCCGCGCATATCTGGGGCCGCTCCGCGAACGCGTCGGTCGTGTATCGCCAGAACGACCGCCGCGAGGTGAAGCTGAGCTACGGCGTGAGCCGCTACAGCGATTCGAACCTGCACCAGGAAATCACGGCAACCGCCACGCAGCGTGTGTACACGTCCGCCAGGCAGCTCGTCAACGTCTCGCTGGATCTCGGCACCGACAGCAACACGCGCGACGACGCGCCCTACTTCAGTCCGCGCCGCGACTATGCGGCCGCGGCGACCGTCATGCACCAGCTGACGCTGTGGAAGAAGGGCGACATGTCGCTGCAGCAGCGCGTCTCGGCGTCGGGCGGCGTGTACAACGAGCGCGGCTTCGGCAGCAGCCCGCTGTGGAGCGCGCGTCTCGAGCACGCGTGGACGTTCAAGCACGACATCACGCTGAGCTATGGCGTCGAGGTCAGCAGCCACGCGTACGACGGCCAGCGCGAGCGCTCCGAAACCGGCTTCCTGTCGCTCAATCTGCCGTTCTAGCAAGGAGATCGCGCAATGCAAACCAGACGGACCTTCATGTGCGGATGCCTCGGCACGTTCACCGCCTGTTCGCTGTTCCCGGGCGTGACGAACGCCAAGATGATCGACCTGCTGCCGCCATCCGATCCGGCCGACGGCAAGACGTTTCGCGTCATCTGCCTGCATGACGTGCGCGACAACCTGATGGAGTCGTTCAAGCCCCCGTCGGCGCTGGTCGATCCGTTCGCGGTCGATACCGGCACGCTGACCGCGATCTTCTCGTGGCTGCAGACCAACAACTACCACACCATCACGGTCAAGCAGATCGAGGCGTCCCGGCACGGCGGCAAGCCGCTGCCGCCGCGTTCCGTGCTGCTCACGTTCGACGACGGCTTTCGCAGCCACTACACGAAAGTGCTGCCGCTGCTCGAGCGCTTCAAGTATCCGGCCGTGATGGGCATCGTCACCGCGTGGATCGATGCACCGCCGAATGTGCCGATCCGCATCAGCGACAAGGTCCAGGTGCCGCGCGACTACTTCCTGTCGTGGGACGAGGTGAAGAAGCTCGGCCAGTCGGACCTCGTCGAGCTCGGCTGCCATACCCACAACCTCCATCACGGCGCGATCGCGAATCCGCAAGGCAACGAGCTGCCGGCGACCACGTCGCACCTCTACCTGCAAGACCAGAAACGCTATGAAACCGACGCCGAATTCCACGCACGCGTGCACGACGACCTGCAGACGTGCGTGCGCCAGATCCGCGAACACACGGGCATCGTTGCTCGCTCGATGGTGTGGCCATACGGCGCGGAAAACCAGCCCGTGCGCCAGATATCGACGTCGCTCGGCATGGACATCCAGTTCAGCCTCGATGCCGGCCCGAATACGCCGGACGTGCCGCTGGACCGGCTGAGACGGATCCTGATGATGTACGACGTCGACATCGGCGGGTTCGAACGCTCGATGCGCGAGCCGGCCTCCAACCGCGGCGACGTCGACGTGCCCGAGCGCACCGTGCAGGTCGATCTCGACCAGGTCTACGATCCGGATCCCGCGCGGCAGGAAGCGAATCTCGGCAAGCTGATCGAACGCATCTACCGGATGCAGCCGAAATCGGTGTACCTGCAGGCGTATGCCGACCCGAAAGGCACGGGCGTGGCCGAAGCGGTGTATTTCCCGAACCGGCACCTGCCGATGCGCGCCGACCTGTTCTCGCGCGCCGCGTGGCAGCTCAACACGCGCTCCAACGTGCAGGTGTACGCGTGGATGCCGGTGCTCGCGTTCCGGCCGCCGCCGGACAAGCAACGCGGGCTCGAGGCCGTCAGCGCATTCGGCGGCGCACCGGCCCGCGAAAACGGCACGCGCGTGTTCCGGCTGAGCCCGTTCGATCCGGAGGCGCGGCTGATGATCCAGCAGATCTACGAGGATCTCAGCAAGCACGCGTCGTTCAGCGGCATCCTGTTCAGCGACGACGCCGTGCTCGACGACTACGAGGATGCGGGCCGGCATGCGCTGCGCACCTATTCGCAGTGGGGGCTGCCGGCCGACGTCGGCAAGATCCGCGAAAATCCCGACCTGTTGAAACGCTGGACGCGCCAGAAGTCGCGCTACCTGATCGACCTGACCCGCCAGCTCGAACAGATCGTGCTGGCCCATCAGAACGTGGGCGACGTGCTGACCGCGCGCAACATCTACGCGCTGCCGGTGCTCAAGCCCGAATCGGAAGCGTGGTACGCGCAGAACTACGACGATTTCCTCGCCACCTACGACTACGTCGCGCTGATGGCGATGCCGTACATGGAGCAGGCGAAGGATCCCGAGGGCTGGCTGGATCAGCTCGTGCGGGCCGTCCGCGCCAAGCAGCGCGGGCTGCAGCGTACCGTGTTCGAACTGCAGTCGTACGACTGGCGCGCGCAGAAGCAGGTGCCGGCCGGCACGCTGCTTGCGCAGATGCGACGACTGCGCAGCGAGGGCGCCGTGAATTTCGGCTACTACCCGGACAACTTCCTGAACGGCCAGCCGGAACTCGACGCGATGCGCGACGTGATGTCGCTGAAGTCGCGCCTCGATCCGACCTCCATCAACGCGCTGATGCAGATGCAGCATGCACAGGGGACCAAGACGCCATGACCACCCACGGCATCATCCAGCGCCTGCAGGACTTCGTCTTCTACTATCCGTTCTTCATGTCGTATCTGTGGATGATCGGCGGCGTCGTCCATTATTTCCTGCTCGAGGAAGGCCGCGAGCTGTCGACGCGCACGATCGCCGCGAGCGGCATCCCGAAGATCTCGATCGTCGTGCCGTGCTTCAACGAGGCCGCCAACGCACGCAGCGTGATCCGCCACCTCAACGCGATGGACTACCCGAACTACGACATCATCGCGGTCAACGACGGCAGCCGGGACCGCACGGGCGACATCCTCAACGAGCTGGCCGTCGAGATCCCGCGGCTGCTCGTCATCCATCACGCGCGCAACGAAGGCAAGGCGGTCGGGCTCACCACCGCGGCGGCGGTATCGAACGCGGAATACCTGCTCTGCATCGACGGCGATGCGCTGCTCGCGCATGACGCGATCGGCTGGATGCTCGAGCACTTCCTGACCGACCCGGGCGTCGGCGCGGTCACCGGCAACCCGCGCATCCGCACTCGCACGTCGCTGCTGGGACGCATGCAGGTCGGCGAATTCTCGTCGATCGTCGGCCTGATCAAGCGCACGCAGCAAGTGTACGGCCGCATCTTCACGGTGTCGGGCGTGATCACGATGTTCCGCAAGACCGCGCTCGCCGACGTCGGCTACTGGAGCTCGGACATGCTGACCGAGGACATCGACATCAGCTGGAAGCTGCAGTGCCGCGACTGGCGCGTCGTGTACGAGCCGCACGCGCTCAGCTGGATCCTGATGCCCGAGACGCTGAAGGGTCTCTACCGGCAGCGATTGCGCTGGGCGAAAGGCGGCATCCAGGTGCTGATCAAGTACGCGGGCACGCTCGCGCGGCCGACCCAGATGATGATGTGGCCGCTGTTCGTCGAGTACCTGATCGGCATCACGTGGGCCTATTCGATGTCGTTCATCCTGCTGCTCGCGCTCGTCGACGTCGTCTACCCGCTTCCGCCCGACTGGCATGTGTCCGTGGTGCCGCACTGGCACGGGATGCTGCTGGTCGCGACCTGCATCCTGCAGCTGATCATCGGCAGCATGATCGATCGTCGTTACGACGAAAAACTCCTGATGTATTTCCTTGACACCGTCTGGTACCCCGTCGCGTTCTGGCTGATCAGCATGATCACCACCGTCGTCGCCCTGCCCGCCGTCGTACTGCGGGGCCGCGGCAAGCGCGCCGTCTGGGTCAGTCCCGACCGAGGCATTCAACATGAAGAACGCGCCGATTATTGACCTTTCCCTGCGCGCGCCGCGCGAAATGATCGCCGAGCGCGGCGTCGTCGTCGGGCCCGTGCTCGTCGCATGGTTCCGCCTCGTGCGGCCCGCGCTGGTCGGAGGAGTATGGGCATCGATCTGCATCTACACGTACCGCTACCTGCTGCCGTTCAACGAGGCCGAGATGCCGATCGAGCAGATCGTGTTCTACGTGACGAGCATCGCGCTGATCGCCGGCACGATCGTCACGTGGCTGATCGCGGGACGCGTCGTGCATCCGCTCGCGTACCGGTTGCGCGTGTCGAAGATGCTGCGGCGCTCGGCCAGCGTGAAGATGCGCTCGATGCCGCCGACCGCGCTCGCGGGCGCCCGCCGGCGCGGCGCGCGGCGCACGACGCGCATTCTCGTCGCGTCGCACGACGCGAACGGCTCGATCTCGGGCATCGAATGGATCGCGCATGCGGGACCGCAGCCCCGCGAGTAGGTCACCCGCGCCGTGCCGCAACGCACTGCGCACTGCGCACCACGCACGCCGCATGACGCGACGGCGCTCCTGAAATCGTCCTGGCGCGCGTCGCGCGCCGGCCGGAAAACTTCCTGTAGACGAGGTGAATCATGTGCGGAATCGTCGGAGCAAGCGGCCTGAAAAATCAGGTCCCGCAACTGGTCAATGCACTGAGCCGGCTCGAATATCGCGGCTACGATTCGTGCGGCATCGCCGTGCTGCGTGACGGCTGCCTGCGCAGCGAACGCACGTTGCGGCGCGTGGCAGACTTGCAGGACCGCGTGCTGACGCTCGGTCTCGAAGCGCAGACGTGCATCGCGCACACGCGCTGGGCGACGCACGGCGCACCGTCGGAAATGAACGCGCACCCGATCATGTCGGGCGACACGATCGCGGTCGTGCACAACGGCATCATCGAAAACCACGATGCGCTGCGCGCCGAACTGCGGGAGCGCGGCTATACGTTTCGCGGCGAGACCGACACCGAGGTGATCGCGCACCTGATCCACAGCATGTATCGCGACGACCTGTTCGACGCGGTGATTCGCGCGGTCAAGCGGCTGCACGGCGCGTACGCGATCGCCGTGCTGAGCGCGCGCGAGCCGCAGCGGCTCGTCGCCGCGCGCGCGGGCTCGCCGCTCGTGATCGGCATCGGCGCGGACCAGAACTATCTCGCGTCCGATTGCGCGGCACTCGGCGACCTGACCGACCGTTTCGTCTACCTGGAAGACGGTGACGTCGCGCTGATCACGCCGGAGCGGATCGCCGTGGTCGACTCGGTCGGGAGCGAAGCACAGCGTCCGCTGTGCCTCGTCAAGGCGCGCGACGACGACGCCGCCCTCGGCCCGTACCAGCACTTCATGCAGAAGGAGATCTTCGAACAGCCGAAGGCGATCGCCGCCACGATCGACGGCATCGACACGGTCTCGCCCGCGCTGTTCGGCGGCAGCGACAGCACGCGTGTGCTGCTGTCGAAGACCCGAAGCGTGCTGCTGCTCGGCTGCGGCACCAGCTACTACGCGGGCCTGACCGCGAAATACTGGCTCGAGGGCATCGCGGGCATCCCGGCGCAGGTCGAGATCGCGAGCGAATACCGCTATCGCGATACCGTACCCGATCCGCGCACGCTCGTCGTCGGCATTTCGCAGTCCGGCGAGACCGCCGACACGATCGGCGCGATCGAGCGCGCGCGCGCGATGGGCCAGGACATGTCGATGGCGATCTGCAACGTGGCAACGAGTTCGATCGCGCGCAGCGCGCCGCTCAGCTTCCTGACACGCGCCGGCATCGAGCTCGGCGTCGCGTCGACCAAGGCGTTCACGACCCAGCTCGTCGCGCTGTTCCTGCTGACGCTCGCGCTCGCGCAGCAGCGCGGCCGGCTCGACGCCGCACAGGTCGCGATGCACCTGAAGCAGCTCCACGAACTGCCGGAGCGCATCGGTCACGCACTCGCGCTGGAAACGCAGATCATGGGCTGGGCCGCGAAGTTCGCGCGCACCGAGAACGCGCTGTTCCTCGGGCGCGGCATTCACTATCCGATCGCGCTCGAAGGCGCGCTGAAGCTCAAGGAAGTGTCGTACATCCATGCGGAAGGCTATCCGGCCGGCGAACTGAAGCATGGCCCGCTCGCGCTCGTCACGAGCGCGATGCCGGTCGTCACGATCGCGCCGGACGACCGCCTGTTCCAGAAGCTGAAGTCCAACATGGCCGAGGTGCGCGCGCGCGGCGGACGGCTGTACGTGCTCGCCGGCCATCATCTCGAGATCGACGCCGACCGCGACACGCACCTGATCCGCGTGCGCGAATCGGGCGACGCGCTGTCGCCGATCGTCAACGTGATCCCGTTGCAGCTGCTCGCGTATCACGTCGGCTGCGCGCGCGGCGCCGACGTCGACAAGCCGCGCAATCTCGCGAAATCGGTCACCGTCGAATGATGCGGCGGCCGGTCGCGGCCCAAGTCGCCACCGCGCGCCCGCATGCGTTCGGGCGCGCCGCCGCGTGGCGCGTCGCGACCGTGCTCTGCGGCGCGTGCTGCGCGTTCGCCGCGCCGTCGCACGCGTTTGCCGGCGCGCCGGTCGTGCACACCGTCACCGTGGAGGCGCCGGCGTCACCTCAGTCGCCGCAGGAGCGCGGCGACCCGCGGCGCTTCATGCACGGGATCGGCGTGGCCGACGCCGGCGACGGCCGGCGCTGGGTGTTCTTCAGCAGCTCGGGCATCGTGCCGCGCGGCGCGCTGCGCAACGGCGACTGGCCGCATGACGTGTACGTCGGCGAATGGCTGCCGGGCAAGCCGCGCCTGCTGCGCGTCCATACGTTCATCAGCCGCCCGGAAGCGCAGGAGCCCGTGTCGATCGCGCAGAACCCGCGCGGCGACATCTTCGTCACGTTCGAGGACGGCTGGAACACGCCGCAGGTGGTCAGCCAGCGATACGGCGTCTATCGGCGCGACCTGAAGCCGGTCAAGCCCTACCCGAACGACGTCGAAGCAGGCGGCCACTCGGGCCACGTCGCCGCGGTGGGCGAACGCTTCGTCGTGTTCTATTCCGCCGACTGGATCGACGGCGGCGGCGTCGACAACCTCGGCACCGGCAACGGCGTCTACGTGAAAACCTACGATGCCGAAGGACGCGTGGTGAACCATGTGCCGGTCGCGCCGCACCGCCGCGAATGGTGGCCCGTGGTCGCGGGTTCGCCGCGGCGCGCGCTGCTGGTCTGGCAAAAATACATCGAGGGCAGCACGGACGCGACGCTCGAATACGCGATGTTCGATCCGGTCACGGCGAAACTCGACATGCTCGGGCCGCTGAACGGCACGATCCAGTACTACGTCTATTCGTCCGCGTATGTGCCGGCGGTCGACCGCTTCGTCGTCGTCACGACGACGGCGGACAATCGCGGCGTCGCGATGCTGATCGACCCGGACGGCCGTCGTCTGGCCACGCTCGACTGCCTGCCGGCGTCGGTGCGCGAGGCCGGGATCGGTGTCGACGGCACGCATGCCTATGTGCCGACCCGCGACGGGCGGCTGCTGACCCTGGCGCTTTCGCCGACGGGCATGTCGGTGAGCGGCGTGCAGCGTTCGCCGATTCCGTGGGGCTCGACCGGCGTCGCCGGGTTCCCGGCACGCGGCGGGACGATGCATTTCGTGTCGCTGACGCCGTCCGGAACACGCGAGGCGGATTTCGACACGACACGGGAAACGCCGTTGCCGAAGGCCGACGCGCAGTGTTCGACGCATTGACGCCAACCCGGCACGTCGATCCGGCCCGACGCGCTCGATCCGGGCGCTCGCGCCTTTACCCGAATCGCGCAGTTCTATCCCCCCCGCGCGCATCGGCCGCGCCCGGTCGTCGCCCGGTAGTCGGACTTGCAGCGGCAGCCGGGCCCGCTTCCTCGTGCCGCCCCGCTCCCGCGCCGAAGTCGCCAGCGCCGCCCGTACCGGATAGACTGTCGCCCGATTCCATCCCTCGGCCGCAGCGCTCGCCTTTCTGCCGCCGCCGGAACGCCCCCACGGAGAACGAATGCTGAAGCGCCGGTGGTTTTCGCTGTTGCTGGTGACGGTGTGCCTGATCGCGACGCGCGCGTCCGCCCAGGGCTCGCTCGAACTCGAAACCGACGGCACGCCGCGCGTCCTGACGCGCCAGGCGCTGCTCGCGCGCGCCGACGCGACGGACATCCACGTGCCGCGCGACATCGCGTACGGCCGGCCGATGACGTTCCGCGCGGTACCGTTCGCCGCCCTGCTCGGCGACACGCCGCTGCCGGCGGACGGCGTGCTCGAAACGCGCGCGGCCGACGGTTTCGCCGCGCAACTGCCGCTGGATCTCGCGCGCCGCCGTGCGCCGGCCGGCGCCGTCGCGTGGCTCGCGATCGAGGACCCCGCGCACCCGTGGCCGAAGCTGCCGGGCAAACAGGTCAGCGCGGGGCCGTTCTATCTCGTGTGGCTCGGGCCGGACGCGTCGTCGGTGCGCGGCGAGCAGTGGCCATATCAGATCGTGCGCATCACGATCCAATCGTCGCCGCTCGCGCGCTGGCCGTCGCTCGCCGTCGATCCGGCGTTGCCGGCGAACGATGCGGCCCGGGCGGGCCAGCGGCTGTTCGTCACGCAATGCCTCGCGTGCCACCGCCTCGACGGCGCGGGCAGCAGCCAGGCCGGCCCCGACCTGAACGCACCGATGAATCCGGTCGACTACTTCCAGCCCGCCGCGCTGCGCCGCTACATCCGCAACCCGGCGGCGGTGCGCGACTGGCCGGGCCGCGCGATGCCGGCGTTCCCGCCCGATCAGTTGAGCGACCGGGAACTCGACCAGATCGTCGCGTACCTCGCGTACATGGCGCGGCACAAGGCCGGCAAGTAAGCCGCGCCCGTCAGGTGCGCGTCACGCGCCCGGTTCCTGCGCGCTTTGCAGCACCGCACGCAGCAGCACGTCGGCGCCCGCCGCCGACCATTCCGGCGTGATCGCCTCGGCTTCGTTGTGGCTCAGCCCGTCGACGCACGGCACGAAGATCATGCCGGTCGGCGCGACGCGTGCGACGTAGCACGCGTCGTGGCCCGCGCCGGACACGATGTCCATGTGCGACAGCCCGAGCGCCTGCGCCGCATCGCGCACCGCGTCGATGCAGCGCGGCGCGAACGGCACCGGCGGGTACGTGAAGATCTGCTCGATCTGCGCGCCGAGCCCGGAGTCGGCCGCGACGCGCGCCAGTTCCGCACGCAGCGCCGCGTCGAGTTCGTCGAGCACCGCATCGTCCGGATGGCGAAACTCGACCGTGAAGAAACAGCCGCCCGGCACCGTGTTGCGCGAATTCGGCCGCGCCTCGATCATCCCGACCGTCGCGCGCGCGTGCGGCGCATGGCGGCGGCCGAGCGCATCGACGAATTCGATCATTCGCGCGGCACCCACCAGCGTGTCGCGCCGGAATTCCATCGGCGTCGTGCCCGCGTGCGCGTCGACGCCCGTGAGCGTCACCTCGTACCAGCGCTGCCCCTGCCCGGCCGTCACGACGCCGATCGTCCTGCCCGCGCGTTCGAGAATCGCACCCTGCTCGATATGCAGTTCGTACGCGGCATGCACCGGATAGCCGCCGACGGGTTCGGCGCCCGCGTAGCCGATCCGCGCGAGTTCCTCGCCGATCGTCCTGCCCGCGCCGTCGGTGCGCGACAGCCCGTATTCGAGCGAATAGACGCCCGAGAACACGCCGGCCGAGATCATCGCCGGCGCGAAGCGCGAACCTTCCTCGTTGGTCCAGATCACGACGTCGATCGGGCGCTCGGTCTCGATGTCCGCGTCGTTCAGCGCGCGCACGACCTCGAGGCCGCCGAGCACGCCGTAGATGCCGTCGTAACGGCCGCCCGTCGGCTGCGAATCGGCGTGCGAGCCGGTCATCACCGGCGCGGCGTCGGGATTGCGGCCCGCGCGGCGCGCGAACACGTTGCCCATCCGGTCCACCCGCACCGTGCAGCCGGCATCGCGCGCCCACTGCACGAACAGGTCGCGCGACTCGCGGTCGAGGTCGGTCAGCGCGAGACGGCAGACGCCGCCCTTCGGCGTCGCCCCGATCTGCGCCATGCGTTCGAGCGATGCCCACAGGCGCGCGCCGTCGACGCGCGGTGCGGTCGCGAGGTCGTCACGCATTGCCGGCCTCCGGGGTGTCGTCGCGCGGCGCCGCCTGCAGCGCATAGCGGAAATCGCAGCGCTTGCCGCCCTGCATGATCGTGCTCGTGCGCGTCAGCGCGATGCGCGGGTCGTAACCCTCGATGAAGTAGCTGTCGCGCGCGCAGCTCAGCAGGTGGCCGATCTCGCCGAGCCCCATCGCGTGATACATCTCCGCGTAGCTGCAGCGATGCACGTCGTAGTCGTAGTGCGTGTCGTCCGCGCGGCGCACCTCGACGTCGAGCGCATCGTCCTTCTCCCACAGCACCTGCAGCGCGATGAACGACTGCACGCTCGTGCCGTCGGGCTCCTGCGCGGCGAACGTGCGGCCCGCGTCGACGGCCGCGCCGCGCACGGCCTCCGCGATCACGGCCTGCGCGCGCTCGGTGCCGAATTCGCGCTTCATGATCTCGTAGATCGGCTTGATGATTTCCGCTTCGATGCGGCGCCGCGCGAGGATGCCGAGGCGCGTGTCCTCGGGTGCCGCCGCGGATGCGTGGGTGGTGTCGGTCATGGGGTTCGTCTCCGTCGTCATTTCGTTGCCGGGTGCGCGCCGCCGAGCACGTCGACGACGGTCCACTTGCCGCCGCGCACCTGGTAGATCGTGAATGCCGGGTCCTTCAGGTTGCCTTCGCCGTCGAACGCGACCCGGCCGGTCACGCCGGGCCGGTCGATCGCGCGCACGGCCGCGACCAGCTTCGCCGGCTGCGTCGTGCCGGCCTTTTGCGCGGCCGCGATCAGCGTGGCCGCCGCGTCGTACGCGAACGGCGCATGCAGTTCGATCGGCGCGTTGAAGCGGGCGCGGTACTGGGCGTCGAACGCCTTGCCGCCCGGCATCCGGTCGAGCGGCAGGCCCGGTTCGAGCGCCGTCACGCCGTCGCCGTCCTTGCCCGCGAGCGACAGGAAGGTCTGGCTCACGAAGCCGCCGGCGCCGAGCAGCGGCGCGTTCACACCGAGCTGGCGCATCCGGCGCGCGATCGGCGCGGCCTGCGCGTCGAGCCCGCCGAAAAACACGAGATCCGCGCGCTTGCCCTTGACCGCGGTCAGCACGCCGCTGAAGTCGGTCGTCTTGTCGTTCACGTACTGGCGATCGACGATCGTGCCGCCGTTCGCCTGCACGCCCTTGATGAACTGGTCGGCGAGGCCTGCGCCGAACGACGTGCGATCGTCGATCACCGCGATGCGCTTTGCCTTCAGCGTCTTCACCGCGTAGGCGCCGGTGAAATTGCCGCCCGCATCGTCGTGACCCATGATGCGGAACGCCGTCGCGTAGCCCTGCTGCGTGTATTGGTGGCCGGTGGACGCCGGCGCGATCTGCGCAATGCCCGCATCGCGGTAGACGCGCGACGCCGGCACGCTGCAACCCGTGTTCCAGTGGCCGACGACGCCGATCACGTGCTGGTCGACGAGCTGCTGCGCGACCGCGACGGCCGTGCGCGGGTCGGATTGATCGTCGGCCGCGACGAGCTTGTAGACGACCGGCTTGCCGCCGATGCTCGGATGTTTCGCGTTCGCGTCGTCGATCGCGAGTTGCGCGCCGTTTTGCAGATCCTTGCCGATCCGAGCGGACGGGCCGGTGAGCGGCGCGGCGAGACCGATCAGGATCGTCTGCGGCGCGGACTGCGCGAAGGCGGGAACGGCGGCGATCAGCGCGGCCGCGGAGAATGCGAAGCTGGCGGGAAGAAAGGCGATTTTCATGTGCGGGGCTCGGGGATTCGAATCAAAACATGAAAAATATTAAATATTCAGCACTCTCACCCCAAATATTCAATTGTTGGATGCTTATGCCATTCCCGACACGATAGCTCAATAGCTTGTAAATAAAGGATATTTTTACGTTGTCGCTTACCCTGATTTTTCGATAAAATTCGACACATGAAGAATATCGAACAATTGCCGCACGATCCGCCGTTACGCGCCGTCCGCGCGTTCGAGGCATTCGCGCGTCTCGGGTCGGTCACCGCGGCCGCGCACGAGCTCGACATCACGCCGTCCGCGGTCAGCCACCAGTTGCAGCTGCTCGAGGCGTTCATCCAGACGCCGCTGACCGTGCGCGAAGGCCGGCTGCTCGCGCTCACCGACGAGGGGCGCGACTACTACCGCTCGATCAGCGCCGCGTTTTCGGTGCTGCGCAGCGCGACGCGCTTCGTGCGCGACCGGTCGTCGCTGCGGCAGATCACGATCAGCCTGATTCCGCTGCTCGGCATCGGCTGGTTCATCCCGCGGCTGCATGCGTTCCTCGCCGAGAACACCGACGTCGACGTGACCGTGCTGTACGCGCATCACCGCAACTATCGAAGCGACGCGTCCGACCTGTCGATCCGCTTCGGCACCGGCGACTGGCCCGGCTACCGCTGCGAGCGGCTGCTGCCGGGCGCGATGGTGCCGATGTGCAGCCCGTCGTTCCTGAAGCGCCACGGGCCGTTCCGCACGCCGGCCGATCTCGCGCAGGCGCCGCTCGTGCACGACGAGGATCGCAGCACCTGGGTCAACTGGCTGCAAGGCGCCGGCGTGCGGCACGTGTCGCATGCGGTGGGGCCGATGTTCGAGGACGGGCAACTGACGCTGAGCGCGGCGCGCGCGGATCTCGGCGCGGCGCTGCTGCGCGCGCCGCTGGTCGAGCGCGAACTGGCCAGCGGCGAACTCGTGAAGCTGTTCGACCACGCGCTCGACGACGGGCGCGACTACTACCTGTGCACGCGCGAGGATGCGGACATGCCGGACGGGGCGAGACGGCTCGCCGACTGGCTGAGGAAGATCGCCGCCTGAGCCGCCGTTGCGCCGCCTGCCGGCGCAACGGCGCGCTTGCCGAGCAAGCCGGTGACTTGCGGACGTCCGCATGCGTATATATGATATGCATATCATATATCGGAGGTTGCGATGAGCCGTATCCTGATCGATCTGTCGAATGGCCAGCTCGACGAACTGGCCGCCATCGTCGAGACTGAGCAACGCCCTCGCGCCGCGATCATTCGCGACGCGATCGACGCGTATATCGCGCAACACAAGCGCGCGCATGCCGATCACGTATTCGGCCTGTGGAAGGATCGCGCGGTCGACGGGCTCACCTATCAGGAGGCATTGCGTTCGGAATGGTAAAAGCACACATCGACACTCAAAGCGCGGCCGGGTATGCGGGCCGCGCGCTTCCGGCCGACGCCTGCCTCGTGCAGGTGCAGCAACGGCCGCCCCATGCCCACGCCGTGTTCGGTCTCTGGAAAGCGCGTGCGCTCGACGGGCTCGCCTGGCAGGAGGCATTGCGCGCGGAATGGTAAGAGCCCTCTTCGATACCAACATCCTGATCGACTATCTCGGCGGCGCGGAGTCCGCGCGCGCGGAGCTGGCCCGCTACGACTACCGGGCGATCAGCATCGTGACCTGGATGGAAGTCATGGTCGGCGCGACGGCCAGCGACGATGCGGCGATTCGCGCATGGCTTTCGTCGTTCGACATCATCCCGCTCGACAGCATGGTGGCGAACCGCGCCGTAACGATTCGCAAGGAACGTCGCATTCGTCTGCCCGATGCGATCGTCTGGGCATCGGCGCAAGTGAACGGCCTGTTGCTCGTATCGCGCAACACGAAGGATTTTCCGGTCACCGAACCGGGCGTCCGCGCGCCGTATCAGATCTAGCGCGAGCGGCGTCCGTCATGCGTGGCGGACAGCCGCGCGTCCCGCCGTCGCCGCGCGTCACACCGCCCGCCCCCATCCGCGCTCGGCCGCATAGGCGACCGTCGCGCGCGCCAGCTCGTTCGTGCTGTCGACCAATGCAAACGGCGCATCGCGCACCGCCCGCGCGGCGATCGGGATTTCCGTGCAGCCCATCACCGCGACGCCCACGTCCCGTCGCGCCAGCGTCGCGAGCGCGCGCGACAGGCACCGCACCGACGCATCGATCTTGCCCGCCTTGACCGCCGCGATGCACGCGGCGATGTCGCGCTGCGCGGCCGCGTCCGGCATCACGGGCTCGAAGCCGCGCGCACGCAGCGCCGCCTGGTAGAAGCCCGACACCAGCGTGCCGCCCGTGGCGAGCACGGCGACGCGCCGCACGCCTGCCGGCAACGCGGCCACCGACGCATCGACGATATGCAGGATCGGCGCCGCGCTGCGTTCGCGCAGCGGCGCATACCAGTGATGCGCCGAATTGCACGGGATCGCAATCACGTCGACACCGCAGCGGTTCAGCAGCGCGACGCCATCGAGCAGCGCCGGCAGCGGATCGGGCCCGCCGTCGATGATCGCGCGCGAACGATCGGGCGTCTGCGTCAGGTTCGCGACGATCATCGGCAAGTGCTCCTGGTCGCAGCGCGCACGCGTCAGGCGCATCACGCGATGCATGAAGTCGACCGTGGCCAGCGGCCCCATTCCGCCCAGTACGCCGACGAGTGCCATGACGTCTCCTTCACGCGCGCGGCGGCCGCGCGCAGATCGCGGATACGACGGCCGAGTTGCCGATCACCAGCAACAGCGTCCGCAACATCTCGCAGAACGGATCGACCGCCACGAACAGCACGAACGCGGCCTCGAACGGCAGGTGCAGCGCCGCGCACACCATGCCGGCGAGCGACACCGTCACGACGCCCGACGTGCCCGTCGACGCGAACCCGGCCAGCACCGACGCGACCAGCACGACGCACAGCTCGCCGGGGCCTAGCGACCGTTCGTAGAGTTGCGCGACGAACAGCGTCGCACTCGCGTAATAGACCATCGGCCCGACACGCAGCAGCGACACGGCGAGCGGCACGACCAGCTCGACGCGCGCGCGGGCAAAGCCGAAGCCGTCGGCCAGACACTCGATCATGCTCGGCATGCAGGCCACGCTGCTGCGCGTGGCGAGTGCCATCGCGAACGGCGTGCGCAAGCCGGCGAGCGTCCCGCCCAGCGTCGCGCCCGAGCGCTTCCAGATCACGACGATCGCCGCCGCGATCAGCACGAGCGCGACGACGGCGAACGCGGCGACGAAGCGGACCATCGCCTCGAGCGGCCCGAACCCCGACGTGCCGATCTGCGCGGCGCCGCCGCAGAACAGCACGATCGGCGTCGGATACGCGAGCCAGTGCATGATCTTCTGGCACGTGCAATAGACGGTCTCCAGCGTCTGGCTCAGCGCCGCCGAGATGCTGGCCGGCACGCGCCCCGACGCGAACCCGAAGAACAGCGAGAACACCAGCGCCTTCAGCGTGTCGCCGCTCGCGAGCGCCGCGAAGAAGTTGCCGGGCACCAGCGCGATCAGCATGTCGGCGAGGCCCGACGACTTCTCCGCGGGATCGCTGCCGTACAGCGTCATCACGGTATCGCTCGCCGCGCCGTCGCTGCCGACCAGCGCACCGAACGCCTTCAGCGTCGCGGTCGACAGGTGCTCGCCCGGCCGCATCGCGACCAGCACGACCGCGCCGACGGCGACGACGAACACAGACACGCAGCTGAAGATCGTGATCACGCGCAGCACGAGATCCGACGCGTTGCCGTCGCGCAGCAGCCGCTGCAGGCTGAAGATCACCGCGGCCGTCATGAACGGCAGCGCCGTCATCTTGAGCAGGCCGACGTACACCTGGCCCACGTAGTCGAATTGCGGCGCGGCCGCCGGCCACAACACGCCCGCCACGATTCCGAGCGCGAGGCTGCTGAAGACCGTCAACGGATGGATCGCGAGCGCATGCAGCCGCTCGATGCGCGGTGTGATCCTGATGTTCTCGTTCATGTTCATGTCAGTGACCCATCGCATCGAGCAGGGATTTCACGTCGAGCCGCTTGTTGCGCTCGGCCAGGAACTGATTGACGAACGCAAGCAGCGTCGGCATGGACACCGGCACGCCGACGGCAAGCGCGTCGGTGAGGTCGTCGAAGGTCGCGACGCGCAGCCGGATCGGCGCGGTCGGGTCGTCCTGCATCACGAGCTTGATCGCGAGCTCGTCGCGATACACGGCCGTGACCGCGCCGGCGTTCAGCGCGTCGAGCGTCGCCGGCCAGCTCGGATAGGTGCGCACCCGCGCGGCCGGGAAATCGTTGCGCGCGTATTCGGCGTAGGCCGACCCCGCGACGACGCCGATCGTGCCGCGATAGTCGCGCACGACTTCGGGCAGCGGCCGCCCTTTCGCGAGTTCGGCGAAGCCGACGCGGTTGATCAGCAGCGCGCGCCGCAGGCTGATGTACGGCGTGCTGAAGCGCACCACCTGCGCCCGCGGCAACGTACGCGACAGCTTGCTGATCGCGACGTCGGCCTGCCCGGTCGCGAGCAGATGCACGACGTCGTCGAACGTGCGCGCATCGCGGTCGAACTGCACCGGCACGCCGAGCTTTTTGGCGAGCTCGTCGGCGAGGTCGATGTCGACGCCCGCCAATGCGCCGTTGCGCGACATGAAGAACGGCGGCTGATCGACGCCGAGTACCGCGACGACGAGCGTCCCGCGCGTGACGATGCGGGCGAACTCCGGCGCGAGCAGCCGGCCGTCGGGCATCTGCACGAGCCCGGTCGCCGTGGTGGCGGGTGCCGTCACCGCTGCGGGCGCCGCCGGCGCGGACTCATCGAGGGCCAGCGCCGGCGTGGCGCACGACACGGTCACGAGTACGCAGGCCGCACGGCGCAAGAGCCGATGCAGGCATCGCCGCTCGGGGACGAACTCGCGGAACCAGGCAAGCAGCGCGCACGCGGCGCGTCCGGAAAAGAGGTTCATGGCGGCAGTGGGACGGGGAGTATCGAACGACCGCGCGGCCGTTCGTGCAGAACGGGCGCCGGACCCTGGCGCGGGGCGCGGCACCCTTTCCCGGCGCCGCGCCCTCCCGCACGCCCAATGTGTCAGAAGCGCCGGCCGGCCGAAATCCGCCGGAAGGCCCGGCCCGAATGGCACGGGACGCCCGGACGGGCCGCCGCGACGGGGCCGGATGCAGATAGAAATTCCCGATGCCGCGGATTGAAACAAGCAATTTCACAAACCAAGGGTGAACCCGGATACTGGCAACACTTCATCAACACCCAAGCAAAGGAACCCGCAAGATGCCGATCATCAACACCCAAATCAAACCGTTCAAGGCAACCGCATACCACAACGGCGATTTCGTGCCCGTGACCGAAGAGAACTTCAAGGGCAAGTGGTCCGTCGTCGTGTTCTACCCGGCCGACTTCACGTTCGTCTGCCCGACCGAGCTGGGCGACCTCGCCGACCGCTACGCGGAATTCCAGAAGCTGGGTGTCGAAATCTACGGCGTGTCGACCGATACGCACTTCACGCACAAGGCATGGCACGACACGTCGGACACGATCGGCAAGATCAAGTACCCGATGATCGGCGACCCGACGCTCACGCTGTCGCGCAATTTCGACGTGCTGATCGAGGAAGAAGGGATGGCGCTGCGCGGCACGTTCGTGATCAACCCGGAAGGCGAGATCAAGCTGTGCGAAATTCATGACAACGGCATCGGCCGCGACGCCGGCGAACTGCTGCGCAAGGTGCAGGCTGCGCAATACATCGCGGCACACCCGGGTGAAGTGTGCCCGGCCAAGTGGACGCCTGGTGCGGAAACGCTGACCCCGTCGCTCGACCTGATCGGCAAGATCTAAGGGTCGCCCGGCGCGCCTCGCTCGAGGCGCCCAACGAGCACCCAGCCAGGCCGCCGCCTCGCGCGGCCCGCACCCTCCTCCGGCACGACGTGCCCGAGCAGCCAAATCAATACGGAATCCGAAACGCCATGCTCGACGCCAATCTCAAGAACCAACTGAAAGCGTACCTCGAAAAGATCACGCGCCCGATCGAACTCGTCGCATCGCTCGACGACAGCGCGAAATCGCAGGAACTGCTTGCGCTGCTGAACGAGATTGCGTCGCTGACGTCGCGCGTGACCGTGACCGAACGCCGCGACGATGCCGAGCGCAAGCCGTCGTTCTCGATCGGCGAACCCGGCAAACCGGCCGGCATCCGCTTCGCCGGCATCCCGATGGGCCATGAATTCACGTCGCTCGTGCTCGCGCTGCTGCAGACGGGCGGCCATCCGGTCAAGCTCGACGACGACGTGATCGAACAGATCCGCGCGCTCGACGGCGACTACGCGTTCGAGACGTATTTCTCGCTGTCGTGCCAGAACTGCCCGGAGGTCGTGCAGGCGCTGAACGTGATGTCGCTGATCAACCCGCGCATCCGCCACGTCGCGATCGACGGCGCGCTGTTCCAGAACGAAGTCGACGCACGCCAGATCATGGCCGTGCCCACGATGTTCCTGAACGGCGAATCGTTCGGCCAGGGCCGCAGCAGCGTGAAGGAAATCCTCGCGAAGCTCGACACGGGCGCGGGCGAGCGCGCCGCGAAGTCGCTCGAGAACAAGCCGGTATTCGACACGCTGATCGTCGGCGGCGGCCCGGCCGGTGCGGCCGCGGCAATCTACTCGGCGCGCAAGGGCATCGCGACGGGCGTCGTCGCCGAGCGTTTCGGCGGCCAGGTGCTCGACACGATGGCGATCGAGAACTTCGTGTCGGTGCAGGAAACCGAAGGGCCGAAGTTCGCCGCGGCGCTCGAGCAGCACGTGAAGCAGTACGACGTCGACATCATGGACGTGCAGCGCGCCGACGCGCTGATTCCGGGCGACGTGCATCAGATCCGCCTGGCGAACGGCGCGGTGCTGAAGGCGAAGACGATCGTCCTCGCGACCGGCGCGCGCTGGCGCGAAATCAACGTGCCGGGCGAGCGCGAATACCGCAACCGCGGAGTCGCGTACTGCCCGCACTGCGACGGCCCGCTGTTCAAGGGCAAGCGCGTCGCGGTGGTCGGCGGCGGCAACTCGGGCGTCGAGGCCGCGATCGACCTGGCCGGCATCGTGAAAGCCGTCACGCTGATCGAATTCGGTGCGCAACTGCGCGCGGACGAAGTGCTGCAGCGCAAGCTGCGCAGCCTGCCGAACGTGACGATCGTCACGCAGGCGCAGACGACCGAGCTGACCGGCGACGGCAGCAAGCTGAACGGGCTCGTCTACAAGGATCTGCGTTCGGGCGAAACGAAGCGGGTCGATCTCGAAGGCGTGTTCGTGCAGATCGGCCTCGTGCCGAACACCGAATGGCTGAAGGGCACGGTCGAACTGTCGAAGCACGGCGAGATCGTCGTCGATGCGCGCGGTGCGACGTCGGTGCCGGGCGTGTTTGCCGCCGGCGACGTGACGACGGTGCCGTTCAAGCAGATCGTGATCGCGGTGGGCGAAGGCGCGAAGGCATCGCTCGGCGCGTTCGATCACCTGATCCGGCAGGACGCGACGCCGGCTACGGCCGACGCGCCGCAGGTCGAAGAAGCGATCGCCGCGTAACGCGCGACGCACCGCACAGGTTCGTCTCTCTTGGCCCCGCATGCCCTGGTCGGCGTGCGGGGCTCTTTTTCATCCGGTGCGGAGCAGCACGGCGCGCGCGCTGCGGCGCCCTGCTCACTGGGTCGCGCCGGGCCCGGCGTTCGCCGGTGCAGGCGCCTTGATATTGCTCGACTGCCTGACCAGCTGGTCGGTCATCGCGGCAGCGACCGAATTCGCCCCCGCCGACGTGTGCTGCCGATCGCCGCTCGGCGTCGCCACGTATTGCGGCGCCGGCAACGACGGATCAAGCTTCGCCGATTCACGCACGAGCGCAGCGGTTTCCGGGGTTTCGGATTTCCTGGCGGACGGTGCTGCAGCGTGTCGCTCGAGCCCGTCGCGCTTGCGCGCGGCGTGCTGCGGAGGCTGATACGCCGCCTGCTGGCTCGGCCGGGCTGCCTGCGCGGCCTGGGCCGGCGGCGCCGATTGCGTCGATTGCGCCGGCTGGGCCGATTGCGCTGCTTGTACCGGCGCTTGTACCGGTTGCGCGGGCTTGGCCTTCGACGGGGTCGCATCCTCCGGCTCGACCGTCACGACGTGAACGGTCGGTGGCGGCGCACTCGGTTTCGCCGGTTTTGCCGGTTTCGCCGGTGCGGCGATGACCGGCGCGACGGCGGCGGAAGCCGGTGCCGCATTCGTACGCGCAGCGGCCGCGGCAGGCGGCGCTACCGCCGCTGGTTGCGGCACCGCCTGGTCCACATGCGCGGACGGGACGGCGACGGGCGCGGGCGGCGCGATCGTGCCTTGTGCGGTGTGACCGTCGTTCGCCGCGGTCACGGCGGTGGCAGGTGCTGCGGCATCGCCAATGCCGGCTTCCGCGATCGCGCGGTGGTCCGCACGCAGGAGCATCACGTAGCCGCTGCCTGCCGCGGCAACCAGCAGACCGCCGGCGATCATCAATGTCTTACGGGTACGAGTCATGCTTGCTCACCGATCCAAATCGACGTGAACAAGCCATGATACGCGTGCGTTCGCGCATGATCCCGCACGAATACAATTGGTTGCATTGACGTCGACCCCAAGAGCGCGGAGGCCGTATGATGCTGCGCGCCCTATCGTCTGACGGTTCGGCACCGTCTGCCTTTCGCCATCAGATGCAGAAGATCGCGACCGCGATCCCGCCGAACAGCGCCCACTTGACGACGTAGTACACGGTGCGATTCCACGCCTTCAGCCGCTTGCCGGCGCGGCGAATCGCATACAGGTACTTGAATGCATGATTGAGCCCGCCCGTGCGGTCGCCCGTTTCGTTCGGCGACGCGGCCGCGCGCATCAGCAGTTGCCCGAACGCATCGTTGATGCGCTGCGCCCAACGATATTTCATCGGGCGGTCGATGTCGCAGAACAGGATCACGCGATCGTGCGCGGTGCGATTCTCGGCCCAGTGCAGATAGGTCTCGTCGAACATCACGGCCTCTCCGTCGCGCCACGCATACGACTCGCCGTCGACGACGATCCGGCACGCGTCGTCGTTCGGCGTGTCCAGCCCGAGGTGGTAGCGCAGCGAGCCCGCATATGGATCGCGATGCAGGCCGAGCTTGCCGCCCGGCGGCAACTGCGCGAACATCGCGGCCTTGATCGACGGAATCCGCGACAGGATCTCGACCGTGCGCGGACACAGCGCCTGCGCGGACGGATGCGGCGCGTCGTACCACTTCAGATAGAAGCGCTTCCAGCCGTTGCGAAAGAACGAATTGAAGCCGATGTCGTTGTACTCGCCCGACGCCTTGATCCGGCTGGCATCGCGCAACGCGAGCGCCTCCTCGCGGAAGGTCCGCCATTCGCGCTGCAGCACGGCGAGTTCCGGAAAGTGCCGCGTGTCGAGAAACGGCGTGGTCGGCACCGACGAGAACGCGTAGGAAAAGCAGTTCAGCGGCGCGGTGAAGGTCGAGTGATCGGATAGTTGCCTGAACAACCTGTGCCGAACCTTGCCGCGCCGGTGCGTATGGACGACACACGCAATGAACACGATCAACAGGACCCAGCGCATCGATATTTCCCCCGTAAGTTGTTTTACGGAATTCTAGGTACGGGGAAAATTTCCTGCGCTGAAGCGCAGGCGGCGCGAGGTGCGTCGGCAAGACGCGCAGAGGATGCCGATCGAATCATCCCGGCACGCCGAAAAGCCCGTGCCGACAGGCTTTTCGACGCAACCGGAATGCGCGCGCGGCATGCTGCCGACCCGCGCGCATGCGGCGATTATTCCGGAAACGGTAACTCAGTTTGTCCGTCAGCGCGCATACCGAACGTGTTGAGCGTCATCGCCACGAGCGCGTAATAGCCGAGCAGCGCGACGAGGTTCACCACGGTCTCGTGGCCGAATCGCGCCTGCGCGCGCGCGAACGTCGCGTCGCTCACGCGCCGCGTGTCGTACAGCTCGGTCGCGAACGCATGGATCAGCGCATCGTCGTCCGATTCGAATGCCGGCTCGACGCCACGGCGGATCGCTTCGGCCGTCGCGGCCGGCACGCCGGCATCGAGCGCGATCGGATGGTGGATGTGCCACTCGGCCTGCGAGCGCCAGCGCGCGGCCGTCACGAGAATCGCGAGTTCCGACAGCCGCAGCGGCAAACCCGTGCGATAGCGGCAGAACGCGCCGAGCCGCTGCGCGTGCTGCGCAAGCTCAGGGCTCGCGATCCAGCCGAGGAACGGCCCGTTCAGGTTGCCGCGCGGGCCGCTGAGAATGTCCGCGAGCACGGCCTTCTGCTCGTCGGTGGCCGATGCGGGATCGAAGGAAGGCAGTCTGTCAGTCATGGCGAGGGTTCGGTGAGGTCGTGATTCACGCGCCGGCCGACGCGAGCGCCGCGTCGATCGCGCCGGACAGCCGCTCGACGATCGTGTCGATCTGCTGCGCGGTGCAGACGAACGGCGGTGCGACCAGGATGTGATCGCCGTGCACGCCGTCGATCGTGCCGCCCATCGGATACACCATCAAGCCGCGCTGCATCGCCTCGCGCTTGACCGCCGCATGCAGCTTCAGCGCGGGATCGAACGTCGCCTTGCTGTCGCGATCGCGCACGAGCTCGACGCCGACGAACAGCCCGCGGCCGCGCACGTCGCCGACATGCGGATGCGCACCGTACTGCTCGCGCAGCGACGCCCGCAGTTGCTCGCCGCGCGCCTGCACGTTGTCGAGCAACTTCTCTTCGGCGATCACGCGCTGCACTTCGAGCGCGGCCGCACAGGCGGTTGCGTGGCCGAGATACGTGTGGCCGTGCTGGAAAAAGCCCGAGCCGTCGACGATCGTCCGGTAGATGCGATCGCTCACCAGTGTCGCGCCGATCGGCTGGTAACCCGCGCCGAGCCCTTTCGCGATCGTCAGCAGGTCGGGCGCGACTCCGTCTTCGTCGCATGCGAACAGGTAACCGGTACGCCCCATCCCCGACATGATTTCATCGAGAATCAGCAGCACGCCGTACTTGTCGCACACCGCGCGGATCTTCTTCAGGTAGGTACGCACCGGCGGCACCGCGCCGGCCGTCGCGCCGACCACCGTCTCCGCGACGAACGCCGCGACGTTTTCCGCGCCGAGTTCGACGATCTTCTGCTCCAGTTCGTCGGCCAGGCGCTGCGCATACGCTTCGTCGGTTTCTCCCGCCTGCTGGTCGCGATACGCATAGCACGGGCTCACGTGGTGCGCTTCGATCAGCAGCGGCAGGAACGGCTCGCGCCGCCATGCGTTGCCGCCGATCGCGAGTGCGCCGAGCGTGTTGCCGTGATAGCTCTGGCGGCGTGCGATGAAATGGCGGCGTTGCGGCTCGCCCTTTTCGACGAAATACTGGCGCGCAAGCTTCAATGCGGCTTCGACCGCCTCCGATCCGCCCGACACGAAATACACGTGTTCGAGGCCGGCCGGCGCGGCCTCGACGAGCCGGTCGGCCAGCTCCTCGGCCACCTCGGTCGTGAAGAACGACGTATGCGCATACGGCAGTTGCTGCGCCTGCCGCTTGATCGCATCGATCACGCGCTGGTTGCTGTGCCCGAGGCACGACACGGCCGCGCCGCCGCATGCGTCGATATAGCGTTTGCCGGTCGAATCGATGATCTCGATGCCGTCGCCTGCGACGGCGACGGGCAAGGTGGCGCGCGGAGCGCGATGGAAAACGGTCGTCATGCGTTGCCTCATGGTCAGGACGCGCGGGGCGCGTGCGCGGACGGCACGATGCGCGTCGCGAAGCGCTGCGTGCCGTGTTGATGAACGGTGAAGTCGATCGCGGTGTCGCGAATCGCGAACACGGCGGTCGCCAGCGTGTTTTCGTCGTCGGGATCGGCCGGATCGTCGCGATAGATCGGCAGCCCTTCCGGTGCGCGATCGCCGAGCACGCGCAGCAGCGCGGCTTCGTCGATCGCATCGATGGCCGGCGTCAGCGCATCGACGCGCCGCTGGCGATCGCCGGACGATTGCGTGACGATCTGCGCTTCTGCCTCGCAGCCCGGATGCACGAGATGATTCGCGTGGCCGCTGAGTTTCGAAACGTCGACGACCGAACAGCGCGCGACGCTCGCCTCGATGCTCAGGAGCCGCGTATCGCCGGTCGCGCCGAGCGTGTGGTGAAAGCCGCTCGCGCGCGCATGGGTGCGCAGCGCGTCGGCGGCTGCGTCGAGCGACGTCGCATCGAGCACCGCACGCGCGAGGATCATCCGCGGCACGCCGGCCGCGGGCGTGCGGATCCGCAGGTTGTTGATCGCCTGCGCGATGCCCGCGCGGTTCGCGGCGAACGTATGGCCGGGCAGCGAGCCCGGGTAATAGAAGCTGATGAAGCCCGGCTTGCCCTGCGGCTGCACGTCGACCAGCAGGCAGCGCTCGCGCAGGTACGGATCGCCGTCCTCGTTGTGCGCGATCCAGCGCGTGCCGTGCGCGTCGCGCCCGGCGAGCGTCGTGCAGCCGTCCGGCGCGTTATGGATCAGTTCGCCGCGGCAGTTCCACAGGAAGATGTCCTCCGCCGGCCAGCCGACGCCCGCCGCGATCCCGTCCAGTTCCGCGACGAGGTCGGGGTACGCGGCCAGCGCGGCCTGCCGCAGCGCGGCGACGAACGGATGGCCGCGCCAGCGGCGCACGGCCTGCCATGCGCTGCTCTGCTGCATATACGCATCGAACACGGGGCGGGCAAGCTCGCCGAGACGCACGCCGATGTCGAATGGCGTGCCGGCGATGACGGGAGAAAGGGAAAGCGGCATGTCGGGCAATTCGGTTTCGTTCAGGACACGTGTTTCAGGAATTCCTTCAGGCGCGGTGTCGGCGGCCGGTCGATCAGGTCGACCGGATGGCCGTCCTCGGCGATGCCGCCCTGATCCATGAACAGGAGCCGCGTGCCGACCCGCTTCGCGAAGCCGATCTCGTGCGTGACGACGATCATCGTCATCCCTTCGGTTGCGAGATCCTGCATCACTTTCAGCACTTCGTGGCGCAATTCCGGATCGAGCGCGGAGGTGGGCTCGTCGAACAGCATCAGCCGCGGCCGGATCGCGAGCGCACGCGCGATCGCGACACGCTGCTGCTGGCCGCCCGACAGCTCCGACGGGTAATGATTGGCGCGCGATTCTAGGCCCACCTTGTCGAGCAGCGCCATCGCCTGGTCGCGCGCGTCGGCGCGCGACGCGCCGCGCACCTGGATCGGCCCGAACATCACGTTCTCGAGCGCGGTCATCTGCGGAAACAGGTTGAACTGCTGGAACACCATGCCGGCCTCGAGCCGGATGTTGCGAATCGTCGACGCGTTGCCGCGCACGCTCTGGCCGTCGACCAGCAGCTCGCCGCCGGTGATTTTCTCGAGCGCGTTGATACAGCGCAACATCGTCGACTTGCCCGAGCCCGACGGACCGATCACGACCACGACTTCGCCCGCGTCGATCTTCAGGTCGATATGCTTGAGCACCGGCACATGGCCGAAGCTCTTCGACACGTTCTGGAATTCGATCATGCTCATAGGATCCTCATGCGCTTTTCGACGAGCCGCAGCGTCAGCGTCATCGCGCCGGTCAGCATCAGGTAGATGATGGCCACCGCGGTCCAGATTTCGACGGCCTGGAAATTGCCGGCAATGATTTCCTGTCCCTTGCGCGTCAGTTCGCCGACGCCGATCACGATGAACAGCGACGTGTCCTTCAGGCTCACGATGCACTGGTTGCCGAGCGGCGGAATCAGCCGGCGGAACGCGAGCGGCCCGACCACCTTCAGCAGCACGCGCGGCATCGACAGGCCCATCGCGAGCCCCGCTTCCGTCAGCCCCTTCGGGATCGACAGCAGCGCGCCGCGCACCACTTCCGCGAGATACGCGCCGGAATTCACCGTGATCGCGATGATCGCGGCCGTCAGGCCGTCGATGCGGATATGCGCGAGCAGCGGCAGCGCGAAGTACAGGAACATCACCTGCACGACGATCGGCGTACCGCGGATCAGTTCAATATAAACCTGTGCGAGCACGTTCATCGCCTTCGGTCCGTATGCGCGGAACATGCCCGCGATCATCCCGACGACGAACCCGCCCACCAGCCCGAAAAATGCGATGAACACCGTCAACCGGACCCCGTCCATCAGGTCCGGCAACGCCGCCCAGATCGCCGACCAATCGAAATTCACGTGTCGCTCCCCGTTCGATTCAAGACCGGCGCGGCCGCCCGGCCGCGCCCTGTTGCGCCGTCACGCTCACAGCTTCGGCGGCTCGGCGCCGAACCACTTCTTGTAGATCTGCGCGTAGCGGCCGTCGGACTTGATCTTCACGAGCGACGCGTTGACCTTCGGCACGAGCGGGCTGCCCTTCGGGAAGCCGATCCCGTACTTGTCGCCGCTCACCGGCTGGCCCGCGACCTTCACCTTGCCCTTGCCTTCGTTGTTCACGAAGAACAGCACGTTCGGCGTGTCGTGCATCGCCGCGTCGACGCGGCCGGCCTCGAGCGCGAGGTACGCCTGGTCGATGTTCGGGAACTGGCGGATCTCCTTCGGCTTCAGGTGCGCCTTGATCCAGTCGATCGTCGCGGTGCCCGTCTTCGCTGCGATCACCTTGCCGTTCAGGTCGTCGATCGACTTGATCGACGTGTTGTCGGCCTGCACCATCGCCGCGAGCCCGCTGTCGTAGTACGGCGCGGAGAAGTCGATCGCCTTCTTGCGCTCTTCCTTGATGGTCATCCCCGACAGCGCGACGTCGATGTTCTGCGTCTGCAGCGCCGGGATCAGGCCCGCGAAATCCATCGGCTGGATCGTGTATTTCCAGCCCTGGTCCTTCGCGATCTCCGCCCACAGGTCGAGATCGAAGCCGACGTACTTGTCACCCTGCTTGAACTCGAACGGCATGAACGACGTATCGGTCCCGACGACGAGCGTCTTGGTATCCGCGTGCGCGATGCTGGCGCCGAGCGCGGCGACCACCGCGACGGCTTTCAGGAAGGAACGGCGACTCATGGCTTTTCTCCGCATGGTTGAGCGATGTAACCGGCCGGCTGGCCGGGGAACGACGACATCAAGCCGCACCGCAACATGCGATGTTGAATTAGACCTTAGTGCAACAAGTGTTGTCAACACGGATACTACGACAACAAAAAAACGCGCAACAAGTAATTGCATCGAGACAAACCCGCGCGGGACGGGCGGGATTGGTCAGAGGAAAAGGCGGGGGAATGACGGCGGGAGCGCGCGGCGGGCCCTGGACTCGGGGATGAGGCGGGCGAGCGGTATTTGCCGGCAACCGCCGCCGCTCAACGAACGGAATGAACCGCGAGCGGCAACGCCGCCCGGCATGACTTCAACGCGACGTTACGCCGCCACCCCGCTCGCCTGATGCGAAACCAGCCGCGCATACGCACCCTGCCGCGCGATCAGCGCCGCATGCGTTCCCGCCTCGATGATCCTGCCGTGCTCGAGCACGAGGATCGTGTCCGCGTTGCGCACGGTCGACAGCCGGTGCGCGATGATGATCGACGTCCGCTGTGCCATCAGATCCTCCAGCGCCACGCGGATCTGCTGCTCGCTGATCGTGTCGAGGTGCGACGTCGCTTCGTCGAGGATCAGCACCGGCGCATCCTTCAGGAACGCACGGGCGATCGCGACGCGCTGGCGCTGTCCGCCGGACAGCTGCACGCCGCGCTCGCCGACCCGCGTCTCGAGCCCGTCGGGCAGCCGCGCGACGAATGCGCCCAGTGCCGCGTGGTCGATCGCGCGCCGGACGTCCTCGTCCGATGCATCGTGCGCCGCGAGGCGGATGTTCGCCTCGAGCGTGTCGTTGAACAGATAGGTATCCTGCGCGACCAGCGCGATGTGCCGGCGCAGATCGTCGAGCCGCAGATCGCGCAGGTCGACGCCGCCGAGCGTCACGCGCCCGTGCTGCGGATCCCAGAAGCGCAGCAGCAGGCTCGCGACGGTCGACTTGCCGGCGCCCGATGCGCCCACCAGCGCGACCGTGCTGCCGGGCGGCACCTCGAAACTCACGCGATCGATCGCCGGCACGCCGCGGCCCGGGTACGTGAAGCCCGCGTCCTCGAACCGCACGGTCGCGTCGCCGGACAGCGCATGCGCGCCGTCGACGACCGTCACCGGCTCCTTCTCGAGCGCGCGCAAGCGCCGCGTCGATGCAATCGTGTCGGCCAGCTGCCGCGCGACCTGGCCGATCTCGGCCACCGGCATGAAGGCGGCCACCGCGACCAGCACCAGCAGCGGCAACGCTTCGTGCGCGAACCAACCGCGCGCGCACAGCAGCGCACCGAGCGCCGCGACGGCCAGCCCGCCGAGCCCGCTCGCGACTTCGAGCGCGGCGCTCTGCGCCGACAGATCGTCGAGCAGCTTCGCGCGCTGCTGCCGGTACGCGTCGGCTTGCGCGACGAACGCGGCACGCCGGCGCGCGAGTGCCTGGAACGCGGTCAGTTCCGCGAGCCCCTGGATCGTTTCGGTCAGGTGCGCGCCGAGCAGGCCGAGCGCCTCGCGTGCGCCGGTGCCGAGCCGGTCGACGTCGCGCCGCGCCAGCACGGGCGCCAGCCCGGCCCACAGCAGGAACGGCAGCAACACCAGCGCGAGCGGCCATGCGACCGACGCGAGCAGCACCAGCACGCCGGCCGGCACCAGCACCGCGACGAACGCCGGCGCGAGCGTATGCGCATAGAAGTATTCGACGGTCTCGACGTCCTGCGTCGCGAGCGCGACCAGATCGCCGGAGCGGCGCCGCAGCAAACCGGCCGGCGCGAGCCGTTCGAGCGTCGCGAACAGCGCGATGCGCATCTCGGCGAGCAGCCGGTACGCGATGTCGTGCGCGAGCCACGATTCGAGCCAGTGCAGCACCGCCGCGACCGGCGCGACGACCAGCAGCGCCGCGACGAGCGCGCCGTTCGCGTGTCCGTCCGACACGCCGCCGACCACCCGCGCACCGATCACGCCGACGCCGATGAACGCGAGCACGCGGCCGATCCCGAACAGCACGGTCAACAGGACCTTGCCCTTCCACGGACCGACGAAGCGCAGCAGCGCGCGCAACGTTTCGGGCCAGCCGATCGTCGCCGCGTCGTCGTTCAGCGGCCTGACCTGCGGGCCCGATGCAGCACGCGCGCCCGCGCCGCCGGCCATCGCGGCCGTGCCGACGGCTTCGGCGGCTGCCTCCAGCTGCGGCCCCATCAGCTGGCGATACGGGCCGTCGCGCGCGATCAGTTCCGCGTGCGTGCCCGCGTCGACCACTCGCCCCTGGTCGAGCACCAGGATGCGATCGGCGCCGATCACGCTGGACAGCCGGTGCGCGAGCACGAGCGTCGTACGCCCGCGCGTGAGCCGGTCGAGCGCCTGCTGGATCAGCGCTTCGTTCTCCGCATCGACCGACGACAGCGCCTCGTCGAGCAGCAGGATCGGCGCATCGCGCAACAGTGCGCGCGCGATCGCGATCCGCTGGCGCTGGCCGCCCGACAGCATCAGCCCGCGTTCGCCGATGCGCGTCGCATAGCCGTCGGGCAGCGCCGAGATGAAATCGTGCGCGTTGGCGGCTCGCGCGGCCGCGATCATGTCCGCGTCGCTCGCGTCGGTCCGGCCGAGCCGCAGGTTGTCGGCGACGCTGCCGTCGAACAGCGTCGCGTCCTGCGCGACCACCGCGATCATCTCGCGCACCTGATCGGCGTCGAGCGTGCGCACGTCGTGCCCGCCGATGCGGATCGTGCCGCCCTGCGCATCGTGCTGGCGCAGCAGCAGGCGCACGATGGTCGACTTGCCCGCGCCGCTCGGGCCGACGATCGCGACCGTCTCGCCTTCGCGCACCGTGAAGCCCAGCGCCGCATGCGCATCCGCGCGACGCCCCGGATACGCGAAGCTGACGCCGTCGAACACGATCTCCGGCCGCAGGTGCGGCACGCGCGGCGCCGCGGCGGCCGGCGTGTCGCTGCCCGCATCGAGCAGCGCGTGAATCGCGTTCGCCGCCGACTGGCCGATCATCCCCTGGTGCAGCACGCCGCGCAGGTCGCGCAGCGGCCGGAAGATTTCGCTGCCGGCCATCAGCACGATCAGCAGCGCCTCGAGGCTCATGTCGCCGTGGCGCACGCGCCATGCGCCGACCGCGATCGCCGCCGCCGCGCCGAGGCCGGTGCCGAGATCGGTGAAGAGCCGCGTCAGCAGCCCGAGCGCGAGCACCCAGAACGTGCTGTCGGACAATGCGCGCGCCTTCGCCGCCAGCTTCGCGCCGAACGCGCCGCTCTGCCCGAACGCCTTCAGCGTCGGCAGGCCCTGCACCGCGTCGAGAAACTCCTCTCCGAACGCCTTGAACGCGGCCGAGCGGGCGAGCGCCGCGCGCCGGTCGGCGCGATGCACGAGTTGCGGCAGCGCGAGCGTGACGAGCGCCGCAACCAGCAGGATCGCGGCCGTCGGCACGTCCCACCATGCGAGCACCGCGAAGATCATCACCGGCGCGCACGCGGCGATCACGAGCTGCGGCAGGTAGACGCCGAAGAAGGTCTGCAGCTGCTCGACGCCGTCGACGACGGCCAGCATCACGCCGCCCGTGCGCTCGCCGCTGAACCATGCGGGGCCGAGCGCCGCGATCCGGTCGAACAGCCGCGCGCGCAGCGTGGACTGTACGCGCCCGGCCGTATGCTGCGCGAGCACCGTGCGACGATGGTCGAGCCATGCGCGCAGCAGCACGCAGGCCGCGGTTGCAACGACGGTTTCGGCGATATCGCGCGCCGGCGCGCCGGCAAAGACGAGCGCGAGCACACGGCCGAGAAACACGAACCGCAGGATGCCGACACCCATCGCGAGCAGCCCGAGCGCGACCGCGGCGGCGACCCGCCAGCGCAATCCCGCCATCATCGCCCATAGTCGTCGGTCGAAATACATGAAGCCCTCCGGTCGGTTTTTCGTTGCGATTCGATTGACCGGACCAAGGCTACCCGCGCCCCCGACGCGCGGCAAAAGATGATTTTTCAACGGGTGTTGAGTCAACTACAATACCCCGCATGTCGCACCTCCCTCCCCTCAGCGCGCTGCGTGCTTTCGAGGCGGCCGTCCGCCTCGGCGGGTTCGCGCGCGCGGCGGCCGAGCTGAACGTGTCGACGAGCGCGATCAGTCACCAGATCCGCGCGCTCGAGGAATCGCTGGGTGCCCGCCTGCTCGAACGCAGCACGGGGCTCGGCGGCATCGGCCTCACGCAAGCGGGCGCCCGCCTGCTGCCGGCCGTCAGCGATGCGCTGTCGAAGCTGACCGACGCGTGCGCCGAGATTCGCGGCATCACCGCGCAACGGCTGACGGTGTCCGCCAACGCGCCGTTTTCGTCGATGTGGCTCGCGCGCCGTCTCGCGGAATTTTCGTCGCTTCATCCCGACACGCCGCTGCATGCCATCGTGGTCGACGACGAACCGGATTTCGCGCGCAGCGGCGTCGATCTCGCGATCGTGCACGTGCCCGCGCACCGGCTGCGCGCCGACGACGACATCCTGATGCGGGAAACCGTGTTCCCGGTGTGCAGCCCCGAGCTGTTCCCGTACGCATCCGGGTACGTGTGCCGCTCGCGGCTGCTGCAGGAGATGCACGAGGACAGCCCCGAGATCGACTGGCGCAACTGGGCCGTGCACTTCGGCCTGCCGGACGACTTC
This sequence comes from Burkholderia sp. Bp8986, assembly GCF_003854225.1. Lineage (NCBI taxonomy): Bacteria > Pseudomonadati > Pseudomonadota > Betaproteobacteria > Burkholderiales > Burkholderiaceae > Burkholderia > Burkholderia sp. Bp8986. The sequence continues at coordinate 37,876 of NZ_QTQM01000032.1, forward strand.
GAGACGAAGATCGTCCGTTACAGCAGTTTCAGCCAGGTGATCGGCGCGGCGGTGGGCGGCGCGGGCATTGCGCTCGGCCGTGTGCCGCTGATCGAGCCCGAACTGCGCAGCGGCCGCCTGGTGCCGCTGGTGCCGGGCCTCGAGCGCGATGCGTCGTGGCGCTTCGTGCTGCGCCGCAATCCGTCGGCACGGCACCGGCTGCTCGATCCGTTGATCGCGTTCCTGCGCCGCGAAGCCGATGCCCCGCCGCTCCAGCGCGCGAAGATCGTTGCACCCGCATCCAACGACAGTCACGCGCGCGACGCGGGCGGTGCGTAGCGCGCCCGCATCCGGATGCTGGCGCGCGTGTCGGCAGTCCGTTGCGGCGTCACGGCTTCGCGAAGAACAGCACATCGATCAATGACAGGGGCACGCAGCGCTTGGCACTGCGCCGCGCCGTTCGCGCACTGGTTTTCTGGAGGGGAGACTCGGCAAGGCAGGCTGGCGAAGGCCGTGTCGACATGGGTCCGGCACAAAAAATTCCACCAAATCGCCGACAAATACGTTAATTAAAACTGGTCGAACACCAATAAGATAGCGCTCAACACTGGCTGGGTGCGCAACGCACCGGCCGCTGACCCGCGCCCCCGCGCGCGTACCGAACGACTTTCGACCCGAGCCCGTCCATGCCCCGTCCCATCGTCGCCCATATCCGTCCCGACGCCGTCCGCCACAACCTCGACTTCATCCGCCGCACCGCCGCGCAATCGCGCGTATGGGCCGTGATCAAGGCCAACGCCTACGGTCACGGGATCGAGCGGATCTACCCGGGCCTCGCGGCCGCCGACGGCATCGCGCTGCTCGACCTCGACGAAGCCGTGCGTGTGCGGGAACTCGGCTGGGACAAGCCGGTGCTGCTGCTCGAAGGCATCTTCGAGCCGGCCGACGTCGAACTGGCCGATCGTTACCGGCTGACGGTGGCCGTGCACTGCGACGCGCAGCTCCACCTGCTGATCGCCGCGAAGCCTCGGCAACCGATCGACATCCAGCTGAAGATGAACTCCGGGATGAACCGGCTCGGCTACCGGCCCCACGCATTCCGTGCCGCGTGGGAGCGCGCCGCGGCCGCGCCGTCGATCGGCAAGATCACGCTGATGATGCATTTCGCAAACGCCGACGAAGGCGAAGTCGACTGGCAGCTCGAGCAGTTCGATGCGGCCACCGCCGGGATTCCGGGCGAGCGCTCGACATCGAATTCGGCGGCCGTGCTGTGGCATCCGCGCGCGCATCGCGACTGGGTTCGGCCTGGCACGATCCTGTATGGCGCGTCGCCGACCGGCGCGTCGCGGCACATCGCCGACACGCCGCTGATGGCCGCGATGACGCTGACCAGCAAGATCATCGGCGTGCAGACGCTCGCGCCGGAAGAAACGGTCGGCTACGGCCGCCGCTTCACCGCCGACCAGCCGATGCGGATCGGCGTCGTCGCGTGCGGCTATGCGGACGGCTATCCGCGCCACGCGCCGACCGGCACGCCGATCGCGGTGGACGGCGTGATGACGCGCGTCGTCGGCCGCGTGTCGATGGACATGCTGACCGTCGATCTGACGCCGTGCCCGGACGCGGGCATCGGCTCGAGCGTCGAGCTGTGGGGCGATCAGGTGAAGGTCGACGACGTCGCGGAAGCCAGCGGCACGATCGGCTACGAGCTGATGTGCGCGCTCGCGCGCCGCGTGCCGGTCGTGGTCGTGCCGTCCGACGCGTCGACGGTGCAGCCGGCGCCGCGCACGGGCAGCTACGGGCGATAACCGGGGCGCGGATGCGGCGGCACGCTCGCGGGTCGCTGCGCATCCGGACGCTCGGAATCCGCTTGCGGGCCGCGTCGGGCGGTCCGCTTGTTTTGTGCGGTCTGCTTTTGCGGCCTGCTTTTGCCGCATGTACCGACGGCGAAGCACAGGCGGGACGCAGCGCGCAACCGGTCCACGGGCGCCACACACTACGAACTACGAACTACTCACGCCACGTCGGCTTGCGCTTCTCGAGGAACGCATCGATCCCCTCGCCGGCGTCCTCTTCCATCATGTTGCGTGCCATCACGTCGCCCGCAAAAGCGTATGCGTCGTCGAGCGGCAGTTCTCGCTGCCGGTAGAACATCTGCTTGCCGTAGCGCACCGCCGCCGGGCTCTTCGCGACTATCTCCGCGACCTTGCGCGCGACGGCCGCGTCGAGCGCATCCTCGGGCACGGCCTCGTTGACGAGCCCCCACGCGGCGGCCGTCGCCGCATCGATGAAACGCCCGGTGACGAGCATGTCGAACGCGCGCTTCGCCGACACGTTGCGGCTCAACGCAACGGCGGGCGTCGAACAGAACAGCCCGACATTGATGCCCGACACCGCGAAGCGCGCGGTGTCGGCCGCCACGGCGAGGTCGCACGCGGCGACGAGCTGGCAGCCGGCCGCCGTCGCGATGCCCTGCACGCGCGCGATCACCGGCACCGGCAGCGCGCGCATCGCGAGCATCACGCGGCTGCATTGCGCGAACAGCGTGCGGTAATAATCGAGTTCGGGCTTGCCGCGCATCTGCCGCAGGTCGTGGCCCGCGCAGAATGCCTTGCCCTGCGCGGCGAGCACGACACAGCGCACGTGCGGATCGGCGGCCAGCGAATCGAACGCGTCCTGCAGGCTCGCCAGCATCGCCTCCGACAACGCGTTGAACTGTTGCGGCCGGTTCAGCCGCAGCGTGACGACGCCGTCGTGGGCCTCGCGCAGCAGGATCGGCTCGGCTGTCTCGTGAATGGGTTCCATGATGCTCCGCTCGATGGGGTTCGATCGGACGCGAACCGGCGGCACGGGCAACACGCGTCCGGATTCGCGATCGACACGATCACGAATCGTCCTCCAGTTTGCGCGCGACGTCCAGCGAAGCGGACGAACCACCGGCGCAGCAGACGTTCGCGGGAATCGGGCGGCGCGCCACTCGCGTGCGTGGTCAGGGCCGCGTACAGGAGCGCACATCGCGAATTTCGCCCGTCGCGCCGCCCGGAATGCAGATCGCACCGCCCTGCGCGTACCCGGCATGCTCGCCTGCGAACGTCCCGTTGCAACCGGCGACGCAGCGGTCGCGCGTTCCGGACCGCAACGTTGAACGCTCGAGCGGTATCGGGCCCGCTCCCGCCGAATATCGGCTCAGCCCGCGAGCTTCTTCAGCGCGTCGAGCACCGCATCGCCCTTGAACGGCTTCACGATCCAGCCCTTCACGCCGGCGGCCTTGCCGCGCTCCTTCATCGCCGGGCTGCTTTCGGTCGTCAGCATCACCACGTTGACCGACGTGTTCGCCAGCTCGCCGCGGATCTTCTCGACCATCGTCAGGCCATCCATGTTCGGCATGTTCACGTCGCTGATCACGAGACGCACGCCGGGTGTCGCCTTGAGCTTCGCGAGCCCGTCCTTGCCGTCCACCGCCGTCGCGACGTCGAGCCCGTGATTGCGCAGGAAACCCGCGACTTCGTCGCGCACCGTGCCCGAATCGTCGACCACCAGAATCTTTGCCATGCCGTCTTCCCCTTTCGTCGTTGCCGACTTCAACATTCAAAACAGTTCGAGTTCGCCCGCTTCCACCATTGGCCCCACGTCCTGCACGGATTCGCGGAAATCCTCCGGCGACCAGCTCAGGCTGAACACGAAACGCTGGTCGAGCCGCACCGACCGCCCCGATGCGGGGTCGGTCATCCGGTACTTGAAACAGAGCTGCGGACAGTCGCCGCCGAACGAAATGAACTTCTGCTTGTGATTGACGACGAGCGGCACCTGCACCGGATGGCGCGCAAGGGCCTCCGCGTCGCCGAGATAGCGGTTCTTGAACGCGCCCCACACGAGGTTGGTCAGCTCGCCGAGCACGCTGTTCACGTCGCGGAAATCGGGTGCCCGGCCGTCGTCGCGCGTGCCGCCGATCATGTCGAGCAGCGGCTGCTCGCTCGTCTGCAGCAGCATGTAGCCGCGGCACCATGCGCTTTCCAGCGCGATCAGGCTGAACACCTCGCCGAAAATGATCTGGTCGCGCACGATGCACGGCGTGTCGCGCTCGATCGTCATGCCGGGGAACAGGCTGTCGAGCCGCGCCTCGGTGATCTCCGCGATGCCGCGCACCAGCGCGTTCGGGTAGTCGCGGCCGAACAGGTACTCGTCGATCGCGCGCTTGAGCGGCGTCAGGTCGTCGGCGACGTAGGCCGCGCACGCGACGCGTGCGAGCGCATCGGGCAGCCCGTCGCGCGACGCGTCCCCTGCATTCGACATGCGGCGCAGGATGATCGGCAGCTCGGGGCGCAGCGCATCGATCTGCGTCGCGACGATCGCGCTTTCGTCCGGCGAGCCGCCGTAGTCCTCGGCGAGCAGGATCGCGCCGAGATCGATGTTCGAGCGCAGCACCTTCAGCAGCCGGTTGCGCCGCACGGTCAGGCCGACCAGGTTGTGCTCGTCGCAGAAGCGCTTGAGCGTCGCCGCATGCGCGCGGCTGTCGTCGAGCACGAGCACCTTGCTGACGGGTTGGTCTACGGTCATGTCGCGGAGTCCTCGCAATCGGTCAAAACAGTTCGAGCTCGCCGCCCGTGTCCACGCTCGCCGCTTCCGACACGTGGAAATCGACCGGCGCGTTCGCGCACACGCACAGCGTCGCGCCGATCCGCACGTCGCCGTCGAGCGTCACGTCGTACGCGGCCACGTGGCCGGGATTCAGCGCCTGCAGGTAGTCGATGCTCGCGCCGCTCAGCAGGTAAGGCGTCGACATCCCGAGATCGGGGAACGGCACGGTCAGCGCCTGGTTGATCGCGCCGCAGCACAGGTTCGCGACTTCCATGAACGCTTCGGGCAGCGGCCGCTGCGCGCTCGCGCCGGGCGCCGCCGCAGCGAAATGGCGGCGCGTCGGTTCGTCGTCCCGAAAACGCAGCGCGAGCAGCAGCCGGAAATGCAGCGCCGAGATCGTCAGCACTGCGACGTGTTCCGCGATCTTCGGCATCGCGCGCGACTTCGTGCGGGATGGGTCATGTGACGCACCATGTGCGTCGTCGTCAGCCGGCCGGATCTCGCACGCGCCGCCGGACGCGAGCCGCGTGCGCGCCGCATCGAAGAAGATCCGCTCGAAACCGGCGCGGGCCTGCGCGCTGATCACGCCGCCGCTCCTTCGAGCCGCGCATGCAGCTGCCCCGCCAGCGTCTCGACCGTCGCGAGCGCGGCCGTGATCATCTTGCCGCCGGCCTGGATGTCCTGGAACGTCGCGGCCGTCACGAGATCGTTGCGGTTCAGGCTGTCGCGATAGCTGTTCGACAGTTGCTGCGAGCGCGCGGCAAGCCCGCGCACCTCGCTCGCGACGATCGAGAAGCCGCGTCCCGCGGCGCCCGCGCGCGCGGCCTCGATCGATGCGTTCAGCGAGACGATCGACACGTGCGCGACGATCGCCGACAGCTCCTGGTTCTTCGTGCGCATGTCCTGGTTCTGCGTGGTCAGCGAGATCATCTGCTCGTGCCAGCGCTCGAACGTGCCGGCCAGCCCGCGCAGGCGCGCGGCCTCTTCGGCGAGCTTCGCCGCGTGCTGCGACAGCGCGGCGCGCTCGGCCGCGAGCGCCTGCAGCGCGTCGCGCTGCTCGCCGGTGCCGGCCGCCTCGCGCGCCCGCGTTTCCTCGAGTTCCGTTTCGCGGCGCGTCCATGCCCGTGCGGCTTCCGCATGTGCGGCCGCGGCTTCGTCGGCCCGCGCATCGGCCGCGCCGAGCGCGGCGCGCAACGCGTCCGCTTCGCGCGTCAGCGCGGCAACGTGCCGCGCGCGTGCGATGCGCCACGCGAACGCGGCGATCGCCGCGACCACGAGGCCGCCCGCCAGCGCGGCACCGATCGGGATCATCCACGCTTGCACGATCACTCCGTTGCGTCGACGTTCACGGCGTGCACCGGCTGCCCGAATTCGGACGCCGCAGCGTTGGCCACGCCGTTGACCGCACCGTCCGCCGCGAAACGCGCCGGCAGCGACACGATCGTCTCGAACGCGCGATACGACGCGCCGATGCGATCGTCGGTAAAGCGCAGCGCGATATCGCCGCCGTCGCGCTTCAGGAAGTTGCGCACCGCGTCCATCCCGACGCCGCGCCCCGATACCTCGGTCACCGCGCGCGCGGTCGAGAAGCCCGGGCGGAAGATCAGTTCGGCCACGGCGTCGTCAGTCAACCCGGCTTCGTTGCCGGCGTCGATCCAGCCGCGCTCGCGCGCGATCCCGCGAATCCGGTCGAGCGCGAGGCCACGGCCGTCGTCGGCGAGCACGAAGCGCAGTGCCTCGCCGTCGACGTCGACCGCGATGTCGATCTTGCCGGCCGGCGCCTTGCCGGCCGCGCGACGCTCGTCGGACGTTTCGATGCCGTGGTCGATCGCGTTGCGCAGCAGGTGCATGAACACGTTCGTCAGCGTCGCGCCGATCTCGCTGCGCACGCGATGGCCGTTGCTGTCGATATGCACGACGGGCGCCGGCTTGCCGAGTTCGGCCGCGAGCGACGGCAGCGATTCGATCACGCCGCCCAGCGCATCGCCAATGCCCTGCGTGCCGAACTGGCTCAACAGGCGGCGCACCGAATCGCGCGCCGCGTGCCAGTCGCCCGCGTTCGCCGGGTCGGCGCCGTCGAGCATGCGCAGGCTCTCGCTGATATGCGCGCGCTCGACCATCAGGTAGTCGGCGCCGCCATGCTGCGCCGCCTCGCCGTGGCGGCCGAGCGTGACCGCGTTGATCGTCGCGTAGCGGTCGACCGCCTCGCGCACGCGGGCGAGGTCGTCCATCAGCGCATCGCGGTTCCACTCGGGGCCGCCGTCGGCGCGGCGCAGCGATTCGTACGCCTGCTCCGCTTCGTGCACGATGTTGGTCAGGTGCTGCAGGCTGTACGTGCGCGCATTGCCCTTGATCGTGTGCATGTTGCGAAACAGCGCCGCGACGATCGAGTGATCCGCGCGTTCGTGCTGGCGGATCATCCGCTCGTTCTCGCTGAGGAAACCCTTCGCGCTGTGCACGAAGTCGTGGAACTTGTCCTGGCTGATCGACAGGATCTCGCCGATCATCTCGAGGCGGCGCTGCTGCTCGCCGGCCTGCGCGGTCAGCTCGCGGATCTCCGTCACGTCGCGCACGCACAGCATCAGCCGCACGACCGTGTCGGTCTCGTCGGTGATCGCCGACCAGCTCAGGTCGAGCCATTTCTCGCGGCCGTCCGGCATCCGCTTCGCGACTTCGTTGACGAGCAGGTGCTCGTTGAACGCGAAGTTCATGCTGTCCTCGCCGAGGCACGCATGCACGGCCGCGTCGACCTGCGAGCGCGCGTCGGAACCGATGCCCGAATCGTCGAACACGAGTGCCATCAGGTCGCGGCCGGCGATGTCGTGCGTTTCGAAGATGGTTTCGAGGTAAGCCGAATACTCCGCATGCACGACCCCGCCCTCGACGACGGTCAGGATCCCCTGCTGCATGTTCTGCAGCATCGCCTGGATGTCGGCCGTCTTCTGCTTCAGTTGCGCGGCGTTCTCCTGGATCTTCTCGATCATCCCGTTGAACGCGACGATCGAATGGCCGATCTCGTCCATCCGGCCCACCGGCACGCGGCGCGTGAAGTCCTGGCTCGTCGCGATCTCGCTCATCGCCGTCTGCATCCCGATCAGCGGACGCGTGATCTGGCGATACAGCACGAAGCCGAGCGCGGTCAGCAGCACGACCACCGTGCCCGCCACCCCCGCGATCGCGGTGGCCGTCGTCGCGAGCATGCCGTTCAGCGCACGGATCGCGTCGTCCTTCTGGCGGTTCTTCTCGACGCGCAGCGTGTCGACGATGCTTTCGAGTTCGTCGCGATACTGCGCGACGTTCGCGAACAGGTACGCCTGCGCCATCTCGGGCTTGCCGTCGGTCTTCATCTTCACGGTGTCGTCGATCGCGGCGAAGTAGTTCGCGGCGCTGTCCTTCGCCTGCGCGACGAGGCCTTCCTGCGCGCGGCCGACCGCCGATTTCGCCTGGGCGTCGAGCGCGGCGCGCAGCGCACCCTGCTTCGCCTTCAGTTCGTCGCGCGCCTGCGCGGCGGTGTTCGCGTCGGGCGCGTACACCAGCGTCATCGTCGCGATCTGGATGTTCTTCACGTCGGCGACGAGATCCGCCGACGCGAGCGCGCTCGGCACGATTCCCTGGGTAACCCGACGCACCTCGGACGCGCTCTTGCGCGTCTGGTACACGGCGTACACGCCGATCGCGGACAACGCGAAAAACGTCAGGACGACTAGCAGCGTAATGCGATGACGGATGGTCATGAGTACAGCTCCCCGCAGCGATCCGGCTTCGATCGCGCTCTGGCCTATTGAAAGAATGTGAGCGGCGAATTATCGGGGATGGTGTATGACCGTCCGATGACTGAAAATCAATCGGCCGTTGAGGAAATCGCAATGATTAATTGCGACGGGAAAATCCTAAAGTTTTCCGCGAATGAGCCGTTAACCTTCGGCGCATCTGGGCTCTGGCCGCTTGCCGGGCAGCGCGGAATAATCGCATCCGGAAATTTATTCTTCGATTCTCGATTCGGCAATTCAATCCGGCCGAATACCGGTGAAACGTTTGCGCATTATCCGTGAATCGAATCGCTCGGGCAGTCATTCACGCGCGATAACGGAGATCATGCGCGAGCCGGACCGGCGGGCCGCATCATTGCCGCTCACGGATCGAGCGCACCGCCCGACCAGCCTGCCGACGGCCGCGACCCGGTCAGCTTCAACGCGACGTCGCCCTGCGCGACCAGCCGCTCGCGATTGCGCGTGACGATGCGCCCGGCTTGCGGCGCCACCAGCACGTGCTCGCTGCCGGGCACGCCCGGCAGCGCGACGATCCGCGCGATGCGCTCGCCGGCCTCGACCGTCGCGCCGAGTTCGCGTTCGTACACGAGCACGCCCGACACCGGCGCGAGCACGGTTTCCATGTGCGCGATCGGCACGGCGTCGCCATGCCAGTCGCGCACGCCGGCCGGTTCCGCGATCACGCCGCGGCCGCGCAGGAACGCAAGGATGCCGTCGGCATCGCGTTCTGCGAGCGTGTCGGACACGTCGGATTGGCCGCGCAGTTCGATCGTCGCGACGAGTCGCTCGCGCAAACCGCCGTTGCGCGCCCAGTGCGCGGCAATCGCGCCTTCGAACGCGCCGTCGTCGTCCTCGTCCCACAGGATCGCGACGTCCACGCCGAGCGCGGCCGCGAGATCGCGGCCGGCCGGCCACAGATCGCGATGCAGGTATACGTACGGCAGCGCCTCGGAATCGGTATGCAGATCGAGCACGATGTCGGCGTCGCACGCGGCGTCGAACACCGTGCGCTGCCACGCGGCGAACGTCGTCGCGGGCCGGCGCGCCGCAGCCGATTCGTGAAAGTGCCGGTTGAAATTGCGGTGCGTCGCGTCGTGGAAGCGGCCGAGCAGCCGCCCTTGCCGGAACTGCGCGAGCCCGAGCGGATTCGCCTGCGGCACGACCGTCACCGTGCCGCGCAGCACGCCGCGATCGTGGACTGCACAAAGTTGCGGCAGCAACCGGTGCAGCACGTGCATGCCGGCGATCTCGTCCGCATGCACGCCGGCCTGCAGGTGTACGCGCGGCCCGTCGCCGCCCGACAGCCGCCACGCGCGTATCGCGAGCGGCTGGCCGCCGTCGCCCGGCACCTGCCACGTCAGCGTTTCGATCATCGTCGCTCCTCCTTCCGGTTCCGGATATGCATCACGACGCCGCGCGCGCGTCCCCGCCGAGGCTCGCGACGAATGCCGCGATGCGCTCGCACGCGTCGGCGAGCTTCGCATCGTCGACGACGAAGCCGAAGCGCACGAAGCCCGACGCCGTTTCGCCGAACGCGCTCGCATCGAGCAGCGCGACCTGCTTTGCGCGGAACAGCCCCCACGTGAAAGCGTTCGCATCCAGCCCCGTGCCGCGCACGTCGACCATCATGAACATCCCGGCTTCCGGCAGCAGGCAGCGCAGCCCCGGGACGTCGCGCAGGCGCGCGTACGCGAGGTCGCGGCGGCGCCGATACAGCTCGCGCATGTCGGCGACGATCGTGGCCTTGTTGTCGAGCGCGGTCACGGCCGCCTGCTGGACGAAGCCGGGCAGTCCGTACAGCATGCACAGCGCGAGCCGTTCCGCATGCTCGATCAGCTCGATCGGGCCGATCGCCCAGCCGACCCGCCAGCCCGGCATCGCATGCGATTTCGACAGGCTGCCGATCGTCACCGTGCGCTCGGCCATCCCGGGGAGCGACGCGATGCTGACCATGTCGCGCTCGAACGTCAGCTCCGCGTAGACCTCGTCGGACACGACCCACAGGTCGCGCTCGCATGCGAGCCGCGCGATCCGTTCGAGATCGGCGCGCGGCATCACGACGCCGGTCGGATTGCACGGCGTCGCGAAGAAGATCGCCTTCGTGCGCGGCGTCACGGCCGCTTCGAGCGCGTCGACGTCGAGATGAAAACCGCGAGCCGCATCGACCGGCACCGGCACGAGCGTCGCGCCCGACGCGCGCACGCTGGCTTCGTACGTGAGGTACATCGGCTCCGGCACGAGCACCTCGTCGCCGGCCTCGCACAGGCACAGCGCCATCGCGAACAGCGCGTTCTGCGCGCCGGCCGTCACGATCACGTGCTCGGCGCCGACCGCCTGCCCGCACGCCTTCGCATGCTCGCGCGCGATCGCCGCGCGCAGCTCGGCGCGCCCACGCACTTCGCTGTAGTGCGTATCGCCGCCGCGCAGCGCGGTCACCGCGCGTTCGACGATCACGTCGGGGGTCGGGAAATCCGGATCGCCGACGCTCAGCACGATCGCCGGCTCGCCCGCCGCGACGGCCGCCTGCGCCGCGTAATGAATGTCCCAGGCGGTCGTGCGCTTGCCCTGCAGGCGCTCGACCAGCTTCGAATAGTTCATGTGTTCTCCGTCGCGCGGCGCCCGCCCGGCCGCCGCGCCATCAAGGGTTCGTTCAACGCGGCATGCGCACCGGCACACGCCGCTCGAGCCGGCCGAACGCGCGCTCGATCGCGAACGCGAGCACGACGTAGATCACCGCGATCGCCAGCAGCGGCTCGTAGGTCCGCAAGGTCTGCGCGCGGATGTAGTTCGCGGCGCCGAGCACGTCCATCACCGCGACCGTCGACGCGAGCGCGGTCGATTTCAGCAGCATCACCGTCTCGCCCGCGAGCGTCGGCAGCAGGATCTGGATCGCGCGCGGCAGCCACACGCGCCGCGCGATCATCGACGGGCGCATCCCCATCGCGCGCGCGGCCTCGATCTCGCCCTTCGGCACACCGCGCAGCCCGGCGCGCAGCACTTCGCCGACGTACGCGCCGACGCTGATCACCAGCGCGAACGCGACATACCAGAAGCCGTCGCGCAGGAACGGCCACAGCACGCTGTCGCGCAGCGCGGGCCAGCCGGCGAACAGCGAGCCGACGCCATAGTAGATCAGGTAGATCTGCACGAGCAGCGGCGTGCCGCGGATCACTTCGGTGAACGCCTTGCTCACGCGCGCGACGACTGCATTGCCCGACAGCCGCGCGAACGCGACGGCGATCGCGAGCCCGAAGCCGAATACGGCCGACACGACGAGCAGCTTGACGGTGGTCAGCACGCCGAGCAGCAGCAGCGCCCCGTAGGAAGACAGTACGCTCAGATCCATGACATTGATCCGGTTCGGTCGAAAGATGCGTGGAAAGGCGGGACGTGGGTCACGATGCGGGCATCCAGCGGCCGAAGCGCCGCTCGATCTCGCGAAACAGCATGCCCGACAGCGACGTGATCGCGAAATACACGGCCGCGACCATCAGGTAGTAGTGCAGGTACTCGCGCGTCGAACCGGCCGCCTGCTTCGCGGTGTAGAGCAGCTCGCTGTAGCCGACCACGCTGATCAGCGCGCTGTCCTTCACGAGGATCAGCCACAGGTTCGTGAAGCCGGCCAGTGCATACGGCGCCATCGCCGGCAGCGTCACGCGGCGGAACACGAGCGCGGGCGGCGCGCCGAACGCGCGCGCGGCTTCGATCTGCCCGTACGGGATCGCGAGGATCGCACCGCGGATGATCTCGGCCGCATACGCGCCCTGCACGATGCCGAGCACGATCACCGCGGCCGCGAAGCCGTTGACCGCGACCGGCCCGACGCCGATCGCCGTCATCAGCAGGTTGATCGCGTCGGTGCCCGCGTAGTAGAGCAGCAGGATCAGCAGCAGCTCGGGCACCGCGCGGCACAGCGTCGTGTAGCCCTGTGCGAGCCGCTCGAACGCGCGCACGCCGGACAGCTTCGCGACCGCGCCCAGGAGCCCGAGCACGATGCCGACGACGAACGCGCCGAGCGAAATCTCGAGCGTCACGCCCGCGCCCTGCAGCAGCGCGACGCCCCAGCCGTCCGGGTCCATGCCCAGGTAGCTCACCCATCCCCAACCGTCCATGCCGCCTCCTCCGTCCGTGCGTGGCGCCCGTCGGCGCGAAATCGTGCGATCAGTGCGGCCAGAGGTCGATCGGGAAATACTTCTTCGCGATCTGCGCGTACTTGCCCGACGCATGCAGCTGCTCGAGCGCCTGGTCCATCTGCTGCTTGAGCGGCGCATCGGCCTTGCGCATCCCCGCGCCGACGCCGTAGCCGAAGATCGCCGGATCCATCTTCACGCTGCCGGGCCCTTTCAGCTCGAACGTCGCACCGTCCTTCGACTTCAGGAAATCGAGAATGCCGAGCTGGTCGAGATACATCGTGTCGATGCGGCCCGCGACGAGGTCCGAGTTGCAATCGTCCTGCGTGTTGTAGAGCCGCACTGTCGCGGTCTTGCCGTACGCCATCTTGATGAACTCGGCGTTCGCGGTCGAACCCTGCACGCCGATCACCTTGCCCTTCAGGCCGTCCGGCGTCAGCGTGAGCTTCTGGTTCTTCGCGCCGACGAAGGTGCCCGGCGTCTCGTAGTACGGCCGCGAGAACGCAATCACCTTCTGGCGTTCCGGCGTGATCGACATCGAGTTGAAGATCACGTCGATCTTGTCGCTGAGCAGCGCCGGGATGATGCCGTCCCACGCGACTTCCTTGATCTCGCACTTCGCCTTCATCTGCTCGCACACAGCGCGGATCAGGTCGGCCTCGAAGCCGCTCCACTGCCCGGTCGGGCTTTTCATCAGGAACGGCGGATACGGCTCGGCGGCGACGCCGAAGCGCAGCACGCCCGGCGACGCGTGCGCGGAACCGAACGGCGCAAGCGCCGCGAGAACGAGACTCAACAGGCACAGCAGACTGCGAACGACACGCTTCATGGTCGGACTCCTGGCTGGAAAGATACGAAATCGGTACGGCCGGTATCGGTGTGGCCGGCATCGGTGCGGCCGGCATCGGTGCGGCCGGCCGCGCAGGCAGGCACGCGCGGGCCGTGCCATCGGTTCAGTGACGTTGCCGGTGCGCGTTGACGAACTGGCGGCAGCGTTCGCTCTGCGGCGCATCGAAGATCTCGGCCGGCGCGCCGCTCTCCTCGACGCGTCCCTCGTGCAGGAACAGCACCTTGTTCGACACGTCGCGCGCGAATGCCATCTCGTGCGTGACGAGGATCATCGTGCGGCCTTCGCACGCGAGATCGCGGATCACCTTCAGCACTTCGCCGACGCGTTCGGGATCGAGCGCGGAAGTCGGCTCGTCGAACAGCATCACTTTCGGCCGCATCGCGAGCGCGCGCGCGATCGCGACACGCTGCTGCTGGCCGCCGGACAGGAACGCCGGATAGACGTTGCGCTTGTCGGCGAGGCCGACGCGTTCGAGCAGCTGCTCGGCGCGCGCGAGCGCTTCGGCGCGCGGTTCGCGCAGCACGTGCACGGGCATCTCGATCACGTTCTCGAGCACCGTGCGGTGCGCCCACAGATTGAAGCTCTGGAACACCATGCCGAGCCGCGTGCGAATGCGTTCGACCTGGCGCGGATCGGTCGGCACGGTGCGGCCCTTGCGGTCGAGCTTCAGCCCGATCTCCTCGCCATCGACGACGATGCGCCCGCGGGTCGGCGTCTCGAGCAGGTTGATGCAGCGAAGCAGCGTGCTCTTGCCCGAGCCGCTCGCGCCGATCAGCGAGATCACTTCGCCTTCGCGCGCGCTCAGCGACACGCCCTTCAACACCTCCAGCTCGCCGAACCGCTTGTGCAGGTCCGTCACCTGCACGCGCTCCTCGACCGCCGTCTTCACGCTCTCCGCCCGCGCCAACATGCTGTCTCCTGTGTCGAATTCTCACGCCCGTCCCGCGCGGGATCGCGGCGCCTTGTTGAATGGCCGACCAACCTCATGTGGAGTCGAGTATAGGCTCTGTTGAACAAGGGTTCAACAGATTTCAATAATCCGGAAGCAAGGGTTTTCGCGGGTTCCATCGCTGTAATTGAACAAGCGTCCGACACTCCCCTATAATCGGTGCCATGACGATTCCGTAAGGTCACCCCGTGAAAAAGACTTCTGGCAGCGCACCGGTTCAGACCCGCAGCCGCGGCATCCGAGAAACACCCGCGGTGCGGCAGCAATCGATCATCGACGCGACGATGCGCTGCATCGCGCGCTACAGCTATTCGGAAACCACGATCGACCGCATCTGCGCGGAAGCGAAGGTGTCGCGCGGGCTGATCAACCATCACTTCCAGTCGAAAGACGAGCTGATGGCGCAGACCTACAAGCGGCTCGCGGCCGACCTGCTCGACGTGTCGCGCGCGGCCGCCGCGAACGCGACGGGCCCCGAGGACAAGCTCGACGCGATCATCAAGGTGTGTTTCGCCGCGCCGGTGTTCGCGCCGAAGAACGTGAAGGTCTGGCTCGGCTTCTGGAGCGTCGCGCACAGCGATCCGGTGATCCGCAAGGCGCACAAGGAGCTGTATGCCGGCTACCGGCAGGCGTTGAAGAAGCTGTTCGACCAGATCGCGGAAGTGCGCGGCGGCACCGTCGACAGCGAGCTCGCCGCGCTGACGGTGACAGCGGTGATCGACGGCTTCTGGCTCGAACTCGCGCGCGACCCCACGTCGTTCACCGCGGAAGACGCGCTGACGAGCTGCCTGCGCGTCGTCGATTCGTTCCTGCCGCCGCCGAAGACGGCGCGCAAGCGCGCGTAACGCACGCAACGCGCCTCGCCGGCAAGCCGGCGCACTCGCGCCGCACTCGCGCCGCAACCGGCACGACGGCCTCGCATCGCGAGGCCGTTCGCATTTTCAGGCCGCGCGAATCTCGATCAGGTACGGCGCGTCGTGCGCGGCCGCTTCGCCGAGCGCACCGGCCAGCGACGCACCCTCTTCGACTCGCTGCGCACCCCATCCATACGCGCGCGCGAGCGCGACGAAATCGGGCGTATGCAGATCCACGCCGACCGGCTCGACGCCGCCGTCGACCATCGCACGCTTGATCTCTCCGTAACCGCCGTTGTTCAGCAGTACGACGATCACGCGCGCGCGATGCTGCACCGCGGTGCCGAGTTCGGCGAGCGTGTACTGGAACCCGCCGTCGCCGGCGAGGCAGACCACCGGCCGCGACGCATCGCCGAGGCTCGCGCCGACCGCGGCCGGCAGCCCGTAGCCCAGCGAGCCGAAGCCGACCGACGCGTTGAACCAGCTGCGCGGACGCGACGCCGCGAAGCCGACGTTGCCCGCATAGACGATCCGCGTCGAATCGCCGACGAGCGCCGCATCGGGCAGCGCGTCGCGCACGCTGTCGAGCAGCGCGAGATCGCGCCGCATTTCGTCGTTGAGTTCCTGCCGCGCGGCCGCACGGCACACCGCCGCGCGCTCGACGCCGTCACCGCCGTCGCTGCGCGCCCGCCCATCGGCCGGCCACACGCGCCGCAGCGCACGCAGGGTTTCGCCGACGTCGCCGAGCAGCGGCAGCGCGGGCACCGCATTGCGGCACAGCTGCTGCGGATCGATGTCGATCCGCACGAGCGGCGCGGGCATCGAGAAGCTGCGCGTCGCATACAGGTCGTAATCGGTCGGGCCGAGCTCGGTTCCGAGCGCGACGATCAGGTCGCTGTCGCGCATCAGCGCGCGCACCGCGTCGCTCGACGCCGACCACGACACGCCGAGCGGATGCGCGCTCGGCAACACGCCGCGCCCGTTGATCGTCATCACGACCGGCGCGTCGAGCGTCTCCGCGAGCCAGCGCACGTCGGCGGCCGCGTCGAGCGCGCCGCCGCCCGCGAGAATCAATGGCGCGCGCGCGGCGGCGGCCTTCGCACGCAGTGCGTCGATGCCGTCGGCCGATGCGGGGCCGGGCGCGATGCGCAGCGGCACGGCCGGCACCGGCGGCAATGCATCGGCCGGCGCCGCGAGCACGTCGAGCGGAATCTGCAGATGCACGGGGCGCGGCCGGCCGCCCGAGAACACCGCGAACGCGCGCGTGATCGCCTGCGGCAGCGCGTCGGCGCGCGGCACCGTGTAGCTGAACGCGGCGATGTTCTGCGCGAACGCATGCTGGTCCGGCAGTTCGTGCAGATGGCCGTTGCCGGAGCCGATGTCGCCGGACGCGTTGACGCTCGAAATCACCAGCATCGGAATCGAATCCGCATACGCCTGCGCCATCGACGTCGCGATGTTCGTCATCCCGGGGCCGGTGATCACGAAACACACGCCGGGCTTGCCGGTCGCGCGCGCATAGCCGTCCGCCATGAAGCCGAGGCCCTGCTCGTGGCGCGCACTCACGTGGCGCAGCGCGCTGCCGGCGAGCCCGCGGTACAGCTCGATCGTATGCACGCCGGGAATGCCGAACACCGTGTCGACGCCGTAGGCGGCGAGAAGGTCGACCAGGTACATGCCTACTGTTTTCATGTGATTTCCATCGTTCAGGGTAAGGAGGTGGATCGCGCGCGGCCCCGTGAGGCAGTCAATGCGCGAGCCCCGGCAACAGTTCGCGCACGCCCTGCGCGAGCATCTGGAACGCGATCGCGGTCAGCACGATGCCCGACAGCCGCTCGACCAGCGTCCTGCCGATCTCGCCGAGCCGCCGGCACCACGACGCCGAGCACGCATACGTGAGCCCGATCACGCCCGCGTGCAGCACGCACGCCGCGCTCAGCGCCAGCAGGTCGGCCGGCGTATGAAAGCGCGTCGCGGTCGTGATCACGAGCGACATCACCGCGCTGCCGATCGACAGCGGGAAGATCAGCGGCACCGCGATGTAGCTGCGCCATTGCGCATGTTCGAGCCGCGTGTCGCCGCCGCTGCGCTCGTCGTTCGCCGTGCCGCGCATCATCGGAATCGACCACAGGCACAGCACGAGGCCGCCCGTCAGCGTCAGCGCACCGAGCGTGAGACCGAGCATGCGCAACAGGAACTGGCCGCCCCACACCGCGCCGATCATCAGCGCCGCGATCCACGCGAACAGCCTGAACGCGATCTGCCGCTGTGTCACGTCGGGAAAATGCCCGGTGACGGCCGCATACATCGGGATCGCGACGGGCGGACAGAACAGCGTCAGGAGCCCGGTCAGGAACAGCAGCACGTCGCTCGACGTCAGGGTCATCGCTCGAACTCACATGCGGTCGGGTAGAAAAGCGGCGCGGCGGCAACGCGGCCGGTCGTGGTCAATCCTGCGCGGTTTCCTGCGGCGCGCGTTCGCGCCGCCGCATGTCGCCGTCGAAATCGTCGAGCGTCGGAAACGCCATCGGTTCGTGCCGGTCGATTTCTGCGAGATAGGCGTCGTAGCGTTCCAGAACGGCCGCGCGCTCCGCGTCGCCGATGTACGGCACGTGATAGCCGACGAACGACGGCAGCACGTCGAAGCCCGCGTAGCCGAGCGTGCCGCGCAACACGTGGCGCAGCATCAGGTCCATTTCGCCGTGCACGCCGTCCGCACCGAACATGTAGTCGCGGCCGCCGCACGTATAGGCAAGCAGCGCGCGCTTGCCGCGCATCCCGCCGCGATCGTAGAAGCGCACGCCGCCGTACACCTTGCCCGACACGAGCACGCGGTCGATCCAGCCTTTCATGATCGCCGGCACCGAGCACCAGAACAGCGGAAAGCTCAGGATCAACAGGTCGCACGCGGCTAGCTTGTCGAGTTCCGCGGCAATGTCCGGCGCGATCGCGTGCGCGGCGACGTTCTCGCGCTGCTCCAGCGCGTAGACGAGATAGTCGGGGTTCTTGCGCACGCCGAAATCGGCCGCGCTCGCGACCGGATTCCACTGCATCGCGTACAGGTCGGACACCGTCACGGTATGCCCCTGCGCTTCGAGCGTGCTCACCGCGCGGTGCAGCATCGACGTCGTGAACGACTGCGGTTCGGGATGGGCGTGAACGATCAGGACTTTCATGGTGCGAGTTTTCTCCGCGACGTAACGTTGAACTGCTGGATTCAGACGGATCCGGCCGCACGCTTGCGCAGCAGCGACAAGCCGATCGCGACGCAGGTCGCGACGAGCAAAAGCGTGGATACCGACGCGATCGCCGGATCGACGTTCTCGCGCATCCCGTCCCACATGCGGCGCGGCAGCGTATAGACGTTCCGGCTCGAGATGAACAGCGTGACGACGAGCTCGTCCCACGACAGGATGAACGCGAACACCGCGGCCGACAGCACGCCCGGCCGGATCGACGGCAGGATCACGTAGCGCAGCGTCTGCGCGACGTTCGCACCGAGGCTGCGCGATGCCTGCTCGATGCGCAGCCCGACGGTCGCGAGCGATGCCGAAACCACCACCACGACGTAAGGCACCGACAGCACGACGTGCGACAGGATCGCGGCGGGATAGCTGTCGAGCATCCCGAGTTCGCCCCACAGCCGGTAGAACGCGAGCGCCGACACGATCGGCGGCACGATCAGCGGGAACAGGATCACGCCGCGCACGAACTCGCCGCGCCGCGACGCGACTTTCCACAGCCCGATCGCGCACAGCGTGCCGAGCGCGACCGAGATCGCCGACGACACCAGCGCGATCAGCCCGCTTTGCAGAAAGCTCGACACCCAGCCGTCGTCGTCGAGCAGCACGCGGTAGTGCCGCAGCGACAGCGCGCCGTCCGGCATCGACAGGTAGTCGCTCGGCGTCAGCGAGACGGGCACCGACACGAGCAGCGGCAGCATCAGGAACAGGATCGCGGCCCACGCGATACCGACCACGAGCGCGCGTCCTGCGGTCATTCGGGTGTTCATCGGAACCTCCTCCGTTCGGGTCAGCGCGCGCCGAACAGCTCGCGCAGGTCGACGAAACGCGCGAGCAGCGCGAGCGCGGCCAGGATCGACGCCAGCAGCAGCGACGCGAGCGCCGCCCCGCTGCCCCAGTTCACGAGCTGCAGGATCTGCGTGCTGATGTATTCGGCGATCATCACGGTGCGGCCGCCGCCGAGTATCACCGGCGTCACGTAGAAGCCGAGCGAGAAGATGAACACGAGGATCGCCGCGCCGACGATGCCCGGTCGCGTCTGCGGGAAATACACCTTGCGGAACGTGACGAACGCGCCCGCGCCGAGCCCCTGCGAGGCACGCGCGAGCTGCGGATCGATGCCCTTCATGTTCGCGTATAGCGGCAGCACCGCGTACGGAATCATGAAGTGGATCATCCCGATCACGACGCCGACCTCGTTGCGCATCAGCGGCAGCGGCGCGTCGATCAGCCCGATGCGCAGCAGCAGCGTGTTGACGAGCCCCTGCTCGCCGAGCAGGAACAGCCACGAGAACGCGCGCACCAGCACCGACGCCCAGAACGGCACGAGCAGCCCGAACATCAGCGCCATCCGTTGCCGCGGGCCGACGTGCGCCATCGCATACGCAATCGCATAGCCGAGCGCGACCGAACACACGGTCGTGACCGCGCACACGCGCAGCGTGGTCCACAGCACGCGATGCACGCCGTGATTGCCGAGCAGCCGCGCATAGTTGTGCAGGCCCGGCTCCGGCACCGTGAAGCCGAGCCACAGCACACGCACGAGCGGATACACGTACAGCACGATCAGCACCGCGAGCAGCGGCACGACGAGCAGCCAGTAACGATCGGCCTTCGCGCGGCCGAGCGGGACCGCGCCCGCGACGGGAGTAGACAGGGTATTCATGGCGTCACGCTCGCGAGGCGGCTCAGGACGACATCAGGTCGGTGTACTGCGCGAGCGTCGCTTCGTAGTGCTGCGCCCACCACTCGGGATTCACCTTGCACTGCTTTGCCCAGTTCTCCGGCGTGCCCGGGTTGTCGGCGCGTAGCGCCTGCGGCACCGCGGCGGTCGCGGCCGGCGTCACCGGCCCGTTGCCGAGCAGCGACAGCAGGCGCACCTGCGGCTCGACGCCCTGCACGAACTTGATGAACTGCCAGACGGCATCGCCCGACGGATTGTTCTTCGGCACACCCCACACGTCGCACGACGCGAGCCCCTGCTCCCACGTATAGCGGAACCGGCCATTGCTCTCGCGCTGGATCACGTTCGCGCGCGTATGCCAGATGCACGCCATGCTGACTTCGCCGTTGCGCAGCAGCTGCAGGCTGTCCGCGCCCGAATCCCACAGCAGCACGTTCGAGCGCAGTTCCTTCAGCTTTTTCAGCGCGCGCGGCACGTCGATCGGATAGACCTTGTCCTTGTCGACGCCGTCGGCCATCAGCGCGGCTTCGAGCGCGCCGCCCATCCATTTCCACAGCCCGCGCTTGCCCGGAAACTTGCCGACGTTCCAGAAATCGGCCCAGTTCTTCGGCGGATTCGCGCCGAACTTGCGCGCGTCGTAGACGAGCACGTAACTCAGCAGGTACGACGGCACGCCGAAGTCCGATGCAAGCCCCGGCAGCGTGTTGCGGCCGACGACCGAATAGTCGATCGGCCGCAGGAAGCCCTGCTTGCCGAGCTTGATCGCCGCGAAGCCGTCGAGATCCATCACGTCCCAGATCACGTTCCGGTTCTCGACCATCGCCTTGATCTTGCCGTCCTCCGGCGACGAGTCGTAGCCCATCCGGATGCCACTCGACTTCGTGAACGGGTCCATGTACGCGGAGCGGAACGCCGAACGCGCTTCGCCGCCCCATGCGCTGAGCACGATTTCCTTCGGGTTCGACGCGAGTGCGTCCTTCGCGCCGAGCGACAGCAGCGTCGGCGCGATGCCGGCCGCCGCGCACAACCGCAGAAAATCGCGGCGGCGCTGCGACGTCGCCGGTTGAAGTTCGCGTGCTTGGTCGAGCAGGTCCTGCAGATGGCGGTTCGTCATGGTGTCTCCTCCAGGCTGGTCAGCGCCCGCACGCGTCTCGTCGTTTTCGGGCATCGGTGAATCGGTGAATCCGTCAGTCGGTGAGTCGGCGGCGACGGCGGCTCGTGCCGCTTCGCGCGGGATGCAACGTGCGCCGCGTCAGTGGGCCGCGATCTGGCACGTCGCGTCGCGCTCCCACTGCACGAACACGTCCATGCCGCAGCGTGGTGACGCGAGCCCGCGCCATGCGGGCACGTCGGCCGTCACGCAGCCGAGCACCGGCGTCTCGATCTCGAAGCGGTACGACGAACCGAAATAGCTCCAGTGGCGAATGCGACCCGCGACTTCGTTGTGCGCACCGCCGCACGACGTCGCCGACACCGCGACCTTCTCCGGGCGCAGCGCGAACAGCAGCGGCTCGTCGGGCCGCGCACCGCACGCCGGCGCGAAGAAGCGCGCATCGCCGACGCGGTAATGCGTCGTCGAAGCATCGCCGCCGAGCGCGACACCTTCGATGAAATTGCTCTTGCCGAGGAAGTCCGCGACGAAGCGGTTGGCCGGCTGCTCGTAGAGCCCGTCCGGCGTGCCGATCTGTTCGAGCCGGCCGTCGCGCATGATCGCGATCCGGTCCGACATCGACAGCGCTTCCTCCTGGTCGTGCGTGACGAACAGGAACGTCGCGCCGAGCCGCTCGTGCAGCGCCTTCAGCTCGACCTGCACCTCGCCGCGCAGCTTGCGGTCGAGCGCGCCGAGCGGCTCGTCGAGCAGCACGAGATCGGGATCGAACACCAGCGCGCGCGCGATCGCGACGCGCTGCTGCTGGCCACCCGACAACTGGCGCGGCAGGCGATCGGCAAGATGGCCGAGCCGCACGAGATCGAGCGCGGCCTTCACGCGCTTCACCGCGTCGGGCCCTTTCTGCTTGCGCACCATCAGCGGATACGCGACGTTCTGTTCGACAGTCATGTGCGGAAACAGCGCATAGCCCTGGAACACCATCCCGAAGTTGCGCTTCTCGGGCGGCAACGCGACGATGCTGCGGCCGCCGACGCGCAGGTCCCCGCTGCTCGGATGCTCGAAGCCCGCGACGATCGTCAGCAGCGTCGTCTTGCCCGAACCCGACGGCCCGAGGATCGTCAGGAATTCGCCGCGCGGAATGTCGATCGTCGTTTCGCGCAGCGCATGCACGCTGCCGTAGCGCTTCGACACGCGATCGATCTGCAGGCCCGCGCCGCTCGCCGCATGCTGCGCCGCCGCGCGTGCCGCATGCGCCCCGGTCCTGCCGTCCTCCACACCTGCCGACGTCTCCATCACCACGCTCATCGTGTGTCTCCTGGTCGACTCACAATTGGGTTGAACGTTCATTTAACAGAACTTATACTATGCCGAAATGCGGTCCGCAAGTAGCGGCGACCCTTGCCGGCTCTGACACCACCCCGACGCACAACAACCAGGAGACAGTGATCAGCATGAGCATCGAGGACATTCGAATCGAACGGCACGACGGCGTCGTGACCCTTCGCCTGAACCGCCCGGCGAAACGCAATTCGCTCGCGCGGCCGCATCTCGACTTTCTTCGCGAGACGCTCGACGCGCTCGCGAACGATCCGGCCGTGCGCTGCGTCGTACTGACCGGCACCGGCAGCGCGTTCTGCGCGGGCGCGGACGTCGACGAATGGGCCGAGGCCGAGCGCAACGGCGAACTCGACACCTACGGCTGGACCGAGCGTGCGCACCGTTTCGTGCAGACGCTCGCCGCATTTCCGCGTCCGACGATCGCCGCGCTGAACGGTTCGACGGTCGGCGCCGGCACCGACATCGGCTTCGCGTGCGACTTCCGCATCGCGAGCACCGCTGCGACGCTGCGCTGCGGGTATACGGGCATGGGCTACAGCCCCGACATGGGCGGAAGCTGGTTCCTGCCGCGCATCGCGCGCCCCGACGTCGCACGCCGCTTCATCTTTCTGAACGAACGCTGGAACGCGCAGGACGCGCTTGCCGCGGGGCTCGTGTCCGAAGTCGTCGACGCCGACGATTTCGCAACGCACGTCGCCGCGTTCGCCGCGCGTCTGGCACAAGGGCCGAGCGTCGCGTTCGGCCACACCAAGGCGCTGCTCGCGCAATCGCTCACGCACACCCTCGCCGAGCAACTGCGCGGCGAGCTGGCGGCCGGCGTCGCGTGCGGTCACAGCGAGGACGGCCAGGAAGCGCTTCGCGCGTCGGTCGAAGGTCGCGCACCTCATTTTGTCGGGAGATGATCGATGGATTTTTCGCTGACCCAAGAGCAGGAAATGCTGGTGACGTCGCTGCGTCAGTTCGTCGAGAAGGAACTGCAGCCTCATGAATTCGCGGTCGATCGCGCGGACGACGTGCCGCCAGAACTCGCCGACTCGATCCGCCGCAAGTCGCTCGAGCTCGGCTTCTATGCGTTCAACATGCCCGAGAGCGCCGGCGGCCCGGGGCTCGACTACGTGACGCAGGCGCTCGTCGAACGCGAGCTCGGCCGCACGAGCTGGGCGCTGCACGTGTTCGTCGCGCGGCCGAGCAAGATCCTGATGGCGTGCAAGGGCGACCAGGTCGAGCGCTACCTGAAGCCGGCCGTGCGCGGCGAGCGCGTCGACTGCTTCGCGCTGACCGAGCCGGGCGCCGGCTCCGACGCGATGGGCATCCGCACGCGCGCGGTGCGCGACGGTGACGACTACGTGATCAACGGCAGCAAGCACTTCATCAGTCATGCGGACACGGCCGACTTCGTGATCCTGTTCGCCGTCACCGGCGAGGAGGAAGTGCGCGGCCAGAAGCGCAAGCGCGTGACCTGCTTCCTGATCGACAAGGACACGCCGGGCATGACCGTGCGGCGCGGCCCGCACTGCACGAGCCTGCGCGGCTATCACCAGTCGGAGATCTTCCTCTCCGACTGCCGCGTGAGCGCCGCGCAGATCCTCGGCGAAGAGCATCGCGGCTTCGAGCTCGCGAACGACTGGCTGACGGCCGGCCGCGTGATGGTCGCCGCGAACAACATCGGCCGCGCGCAGCGTGCGTTCGAGATGGCCGCCGAATGGGCCGCGACGCGTCATCAGTTCGGCAAGCGCATCGGCGACTTCCAGGGCACGTCGTTCAAGCTCGCGGACATGCAGACCGAGATCCGCGCGGCGGAACTCGTCACGCTGTACACCGCGCAGAAGCTCGACCAGGGCACGATGACCGACGGCGACGCCGCACTCGCGAAGCTGCTCGCGACCGAGACGCTCGGCCGCGTGACCGATCACGCGGTGCAGATCTACGGCGGCATGGGGCTGATGGACGAACTTCCGATCGAGCGCTTCTGGCGCGATGCGCGCATCGAGCGCATCTGGGAAGGCACGTCCGAGATCCAGCGCCATATCCTGTCCAAGGAAATCCTCCGACGCTACAGCTGACGTGAATCGTCGCGCCGGCGCGTCCGGCGCGACTTCCGAAAGGACCTTTCATGACTTCCTCTCCCGCAGTCAGGGATCACCGCGCGGCCGCGGCGACCAATCTGCGCCGGCTGCTCGACCCGGCCAGCATCGCGTTCGTCGGCGGACGCGGCATCGCGGGCGCCGTGCAGCGCTGTCGCGATTACGGCTATGCCGGCGACATCCGGCTCGTCAATCCGAATCATGCGGAGATCGACGGCGTGCGCTGCCATGCGAGCGTCGCCGACCTGCCCGCCGCGCCGGACGCCGTGTTCGTCGCGGTGCCCGCGCGCCAGGCGATCGACGTCGTGCGCGCGCTCGCCGCACGCGGCGCCGGCGGCGCGATCGTCTACGCGTCGGGTTTCTCCGAAACGGGCGCCGACGGCGCCGCGCTGCAGCAGGCGCTGGTCGACGCGGCCGGCGACATGGCCGTGCTCGGCCCGAATTGCTACGGCCTGATCAACGGGCTGAACGGCAGCGCGCTGTGGCCGGTCGCGCATTGCGCGCCGCGCGTCGAATCGGGCGTCGCGGTGATCACTCAGAGCGGCAACCTCGCATACAACCTGTCGATGAGCGCGCGCTCGGTGCCGTTCGCGTATCTCGCGAGCGTCGGCAACCAGGCGTCGGTCGACATCGCGCGCCTCGTCGATGCGTTCGTCGACGATCCGCGCATCCGCGCGATCGGCGTGCACCTCGAAGGGCTGAAGGACGTGCGCGCGTTCAGCGAGGCCGCGGCCCGCGCGCTCGCGCGCGGCGTGCCGATCGTCGCGCTGAAGAGCGGCACGTCGACGCTCGGCGCGCAGCTCGCGATGAGCCACACGAGTTCGCTCGCGGGCTCGGACGCGCTGTACGACGCGCTGTTCCGGCGGCTCGGCGTGATTCGCGTGAAGGACCCGGTCGGCCTCGTCGAGACGTTGAAGCTGCTCGCGATCGCAGGCGTGCCCGAGCGCCGAACGCTCGCCGCGCTGGCGACGTCCGGCGGCGATGCGGGGCTCGTCGCCGATCTCGGCGAAGCGCGCGGCATCGCTTTTCCGCCGGTCGGCGATGCCGGCCGCGACGCGCTCGGCAACGTGCTGCCCGCGTACGCGACGATCGCGAACCCGCTCGACTTCACGACCACGCCGTGGGGCGACCCCGACAAGATGCGCGCGTGCTGCGACGCGCTGCTCGCCGATCGCCCGGGCGCCGCCGCGATGATCCTCGACTATCCGCAGGAAGCGACCGGCGAGCGGCCGCTGTGCGATATCGCCGCGGACGCGTTCGCGGCGTCCGCACGCCAGCACGGCGTGGTCGGCGCCGTGATTTCGGTGTTTCCGGACCTGACGCCGCCCGATCACGCGGCTCGCATGGCCGCCGCCGGCGTCGCGCCGCTGCAGGGGCTGGCCGACGGGATCGCTGCGATCGGCGCGGCGATGGCCTACGGCGACACGCGCCGCCGCGTGCTCGACGCCGACGCGCTGAACGCGCTGCCGGTGCTGCGCGCGGGCGACGGCGGCCACGGCACCGCGACGCTGCACGACGAATGGGCGAGCAAGCGGATGCTGGCCGCGCACGGGCTCGACGTGCCGCCGGCCGAATGCGTCGCGCCCGCCGATGCGCCGGCCGCCGCGCAGCGGCTCGGCTTTCCGGTCTGCGTGAAAGTGGTCAGCGATCGCCTGCCGCACAAGACCGAGGCCGGCGCGGTCGCGCTGAAGCTCGGCTCGCCCGAAGCCGTCGCCGCGGCCGTGGTGCGAATGACCGAACAGGTCGCGCGTCATGCGCCGGATGTGCACGTCGAACGCATCCTCGTCGAGAAGATGGCCGACGCGCCGCTGCTCGAGCTGATCGTCGGCGTGAAGCGCGAGCCGAATTTCGGTCTCGCGCTGGTGCTCGGCACCGGCGGCGTGCTGGTCGAACTGATCCGCGACACCGCGACGCTGCTGCTGCCGGTGCGCGAAAGCGACGTGCGCGACGCACTGCTCGGGTTGAAGCTCGGCCCGCTGCTGACCGGCTATCGCGGGCAGCCGAAGGCCGATCTCGATGCGGTCGTCGCGAACGTGATGGCGATCGCACGCTTCGCACAGGCGCATGCCGACACGCTCGTCGAACTCGACGTCAATCCGCTGCTGGTGATGGAACGCGGTGCGGTGGCCGTCGATGCGCTGGTGCGGCTCGACGCGTGATGCCGGCCTGAAACGCGGCGGCCCGCTTGCGTGATGCGCGAGCGGGCCGCTGCCTGATTGCCGAGCCGTCCGTCGAAAGCGAAGAACGCTCCGCCGTTCAGATCACCTTGCCGGGATTCAGAAGTCCGAACGGATCGAATGCATGCTTGAGACGTCGCATCGCGGCGATCTCGACGTCGCTGCGCGAACAACCGAGCCAGTCGCGCTTGTAGCGGCCAATCCCGTGCTCGGCCGACACCGAGCCGCCCGCATCGCGCACGAGCGGATACAACACCGCGTCGACGTCGTGCGCGCCCTCGCCCGTCGCATACGGCGCGGAAACGCACACATGCAGGTTGCTGTCGCCGAGGTGGCCGAAGAAGAACACGTGCGCCCCGGGCCAGCGTGCGTTCAGCGCGCGCTCGCACGCATCGATGAACTTCTCCGTCGCGCGCGGCGGAATGCCGACGTCGAAATTGACGACGCCGGGGAGATCGTCGATCGCGAGCCCTTCGCGCACCGTCCAGAAGGCCTGCGCATCGGCCGCGGTCTGCGCGAGCGCCGCATCGTCGATCAGCCCGCGTTCGAGCCAGTCGGCCAGCACCGCTTCGAACCGTTCGGCCGTCTGCGCGGCATCGCCGCTCGCGCATTCGATCAGCACCTTGACGCCGCCGTCCGCCGGCAGCGGCGCGCGCGTGCCGGGCGTATGCGCGCACACGTAGCCGTAGAACGCCGGCCACATCGCCTCGAAGCTCAGCAAGTCCGCGCATGCGGCACGCGCGTCGCGCAGCAGCGCGAGCGCCGCCGCCGTATCGCGCACCGCGCACAACGCGGTGGATGGTGCGGCGAGCCGCGGATGGAGCCGCAGCACGACGCGCGTGATGACGCCGAGCGTGCCTTCGCTGCCAACGAAAATCTGCCGCAGGTCGTAACCCGCGTTGTTCTTCAGCATCTTGTTCAGCGAACTCAGCACGGTGCCGTCGGCCAGCACGACCTCGAGGCCGAGTACCTGCTCGCGCGTCGTACCGTAGCGGATCACGCGATTGCCGCCCGCATTGGTCGCGACGTTGCCACCGATCTGGCACGAGCCGCGCGCGCCGAGATCGATGCCGAGCGCGAATCCTGCGTCGTCCACTGCCTGCTGCAGCTCCTGCAGCGTCGTGCCGGCCCATGTGGTGACGGTGGCCGCGTCCGCATCGATCTCGACGACGCCCTTCATGCGTTCGAGCGACAGCACGACGTCCTGCGCAGCCGGCCCGGCGCCGGCCGCGAGCCCCGTCATTCCGCCCTGCGGCACGACCGTCTGACGATGCGCGGTGCAGATCGCGAGCGCGCGGCTCACATCGTCGACGCTGCGCGGCCGCACCAACGCACGCGGCCGCGGGCCGGCCGCTTCGCCGTAGTTCGTGAAATGACGCGCGCCGATGGCGTCGCCCACGCTGACGCAATCGGCGCCGAGTGCGTCGCGCAGCGCGGCGACGACGTCGCCGTTCAAGGAAGGATCGGACATGATCGACGGGGCCGGCCGAACCCGGCCCGGGAGCGAGTGAGGATCAGAAATTGTGCCGCATGCCGATGCGCGCGGCGGCCTGCGTGCGGCTCGTCGACGGCGTGAAGCTGTAGCCGATCACCGCGTCGACGCCGTTCGATGCACGCATCCAGTCGACCGCCGCATACACGTCGATGCGCTTCGACAGCGCGTAATGCGCGCCGAGCGCGACTTCGTGCCAGTGATGACCTTCGAACGTCGTGTACTGATAGCCGGCGACGAGCGACAGCGGCACGGTCGCCTGGTACAGGCCGCCCGCTTCGTACACGCGCATCGTCGACGATTGTCCGTAGCCCTTGAACGTCGTGTTGCTGAAGTCCGCGTTCAGCGTCAGCTTGCCGAACGTGTACGACGCGCCGACACCGAAGATCGATTGCGAATCGATCGAGAACGGCGTCGAATCGTGCAGGTCGGTGACGGCGCCCGTCGCCGGGTCGACCGTCGCGACCGTCTGCCCGAGCATCGTCCGCACGCCCATCTGCGCATACGGATCGAGCGCGGCAAGCCGGCGTGGCGCGTTGAGCCGCGTGTAGTTGCCGCCCGCCGAGAAATCGCCGTGCGTGTAGCTCGCGCCCACGCTCCATGCGCTCCCGTCATGGAAGCTGCCCGCGTCGTTGCTGAACGAATACATGCCGCCGACCACGAGCCCGTGGAAGCTGTTGCTGACGAATTTCACCGCGTTCTGCAGCCGGTCCCCGCTCTGGCGGTCGAAATCGCCGAGATGCACGCCGTAGCCGCTGCCGAACGCGCTGACGTTGTACGCGGCCGTGAAGTCGAATGCGAAGTCGTACTGATTACCGAACGTCAGCGTGCCCCAGTCGTTGCCGAGCCCGACGTACGCCTGCCGCCCGAACATCGCGCCACCCTGGTTCAGCCTGCCGGTGCCGAGCCGGAAGCCGCTCTCGAGCTTGAACACCGCCTTGTTGCCGCCGCCGAGATCCTCGGTGCCCATCAGGCCGACGCGGTTGCCGTACGACACGCCGTCGTCGAACAGGTACGCATGCGCGCCGCCCGTGTTGTTCACGTAGGTGATGCCGCCGTCGATGATCCCGTACAGCGACACGCTGCTCTGGGCATGGGCGTAGCCGTGGACCATCACCGACATCATGCCGGCCAGCAGGAAGCGCTTCTTCATTTTCGGTGTCTCCGGTTGCCGCGCGCGGCGGCTCGATTTTCGTTGTGCGTGAACGCCGCCCGCCTGCTTCGCTTCGGCACCGCGGCGCTGGCGAGTATAGGTTTTGCTGAATGAATGTTCAATCGATTGACGAGAGCAGCTGCACCGGTGTTTACACCCATCGGCGATTTCATTATTGAAAAAACGTTCAACCCGTCATAACATCGACCGGCAGCCCCGCGGACGACGTGCGGGCCCGTTCCGAACCTCGGAGTGCACTGGATGACGACCACCCTCAGCCCCGCCGCCGAGCCGCGCCTGCGCTCGGCCTACGAAGGACAGAAGTCGCGCCCGTACGACCCGGCCGCGCCGATCGCGACGCCGCTCGAACTGCATCGCTGCATCGTGCAGCCCGAGTGGGTCGACTACAACGGCCACATGAGCGAGTCGTGCTACCTGCTCGTGTTCGGCGACAGCAGCGATGCGTTCTTCCGCTACTTCGGCATCGACGACGACTATCGCGACGCCGGCTGCTCGATCTATTCCGCGGAAACGCATATCCGCCACCTGCGCGAAGCGATGCTCGGCGAGCCGCTGCGGCTCACGGTGCGGCTGCTCGACCTGGACGATCGCCGGCTGCACGTGTTCCATTCGATGCATCACGCGACGACCGGCGCGCAACTCGCGACCGGCGAACAGCTGCTCACGCACGTGGACATGCGCGCGAAACGCTCGGCGCCGTTTCCGGACGCGATCCGCCGGCATCTCGACGCGATTCACGCCGAGCATGCGCGCGCGCCGCGCGAGCCGCACGCGGGCCGTGCGATCGCGATCCGCCGCGCGGCCCCTGCTGCTTCCGCTGCTTCCACTTCCCGCTGACCAAGCCGAACCACGACGGAGTTTTCCCATGCAGACGCACGACGCCTGGCGCAGCCGCGCCGGCCAGCTCGACATCGCTTCCCGCGCGTTCGTGGACGGCACGTTCCGCGACGCGCACGACGGCGCCACCTTCACATGCACGAGCCCGATCGACGGCCGCGTGCTCGCGCAGGTCGCGCATTGCCGCGCGGCCGACGCCGACCTCGCGGTCGCCGCCGCGCGGCGCGCGTTCGAAAGTGGCATCTGGCGCGACGCATCGCCGCGCGAACGCAAGCGCGTGCTGCTGCGCTGGGCCGCGTTGATCCGCGAGCACGCGAACGATCTCGCGCTGCTCGAAACGCTCGACACCGGCAAGCCGATCGGCGATACGACCACGATCGACATCCCGTCCACCGCGTATTGCGCCGAGTGGTTCGCCGAGGCGATCGACAAGACCGGCGGCGAGGTCGCGCCGGCCGACGCGCATCTCGTCGGGCTCGTCACGCGCGAGCCGATCGGCGTGGTCGCGGCTGTCGTGCCGTGGAATTTCCCCGCGATGATCGCGATGTGGAAATGCGCGCCCGCGCTCGCGGCCGGCAACAGCGTCGTGCTCAAGCCGTCCGAGAAGTCACCGCTGAGCGCGCTGCGGCTCGCCGCGCTGGCCGTGCAGGCCGGGCTGCCGGCCGGCGTGCTGAACGTGCTGCCGGGGTTCGGCGATGCAGGCGAAGCGCTCGCGCGGCATCCGGACGTCGACTGCATCGCGTTTACCGGCTCGACCGCGGTCGGCCATAAAGTCGCGCGCTGCGCGGCCGATTCGAACCTGAAGCGCGTATGGCTCGAACTCGGCGGCAAGTCGCCACAGATCGTGCTGCCCGATTGCCCCGATCTCGAACGCGCGGCGCGCACCGTCGCGCATGCGGTGTTCTACAACACCGGGCAGATGTGCACGGCGGGTTCGCGCCTGCTCGTCCATCGCGCGATCCGCGACGAACTGGTCGCGCGCGTGCTCGCGATCGCGCCCGAGTATGCGCCCGGCGATCCGCTGTCGCCCGACACGCGGATGGGCAGCCTGATCGACGCCGCCCAGGTCGAGCGCGTGCTCGGCTACGTCGATGCCGGCCGCGACGAGGCGACGCTGCTCGCGGGCGGCCGGCGCGCGCGCGCCGCGAGCGGCGGCCAGTACGTCGAGCCGACCGTGTTCGACTGTCCGCGGGCCGATGCGCGGATCGTGCGCGAGGAGATTTTCGGGCCGGTGCTGGCGGTGACGGCGTTCGACGATCTCGATACGGCCGTCGCGCTCGCGAACGACACGCGTTATGGGCTCGCGGCGTCGGTGTGGACCGCGAACCTGACGACCGCGCACGAAACCGCGCGGCGGCTGCGGGCCGGCACGGTGTGGGTGAACGGCTACGAGGAAACCGACGACATGAACTTCCCGTTCGGCGGCTTCAAGGAATCGGGCAACGGGCGCGACAACTCATTGCACGCGCTGGAGAAGTACACGGAGTTGAAGTCGACGGTGATCCGGTTGCGGTGATATCCAGCAGAAACTTCATTCGAACACGTCCGGCCCGGAGCGTTCATGAGCGGCGGGCGCGCTTGTCGAAGCCTCCTCGAAATCGGCATCAACCGGGCCGATCAGTGGCATCAACCACGCCCAGCCTTGCGGCACGGGCTCGAGGATGACAGACGCGCCGTGCCGCCGAATCCGGACCTCCGTGGTATCGAAGCGGAAATCCTTCGGCAAGCAAACAGCCTGCGATCCATCATGCTCGAAAATCCTGGCGGTCTCCATCTCGGCACTCCATGCATCGACAAAGCGTGGATATTTTGCCAACTGTGGGTCGCGGCGGCGAGTCGTGCGGTCGACATATTGGTGATGAACGGTCGCCTTTCGGGAAATTTGCTCGCGACGGAACACGCGTAGCCGTACCCAATATCGGACATTCCGGCTCCACATTCATTCCCATCAGGAAACAATCAATCACCATCCGGCGATTCATCTCCCCGCCCGCACGTTCTAGACTGTCGGATCACTTCCCCACCGGACCCACGCAATGACCGATGTCCTGCCGCTGACCACCGACCCCGAATCCGGCCTCCACTACCGGCTGCGCCCGGCCGCCGGCCGCCCCGCGGGCCGCCTGTTGCTGCTGCACGGCGTCGGCGGCAACGAAACCAACCTGCTGAACCTGGCCGGCACGATCGATCCGCGCGTCGAAATCGCGTTCGTGCGCGGGCCGCTGACGTTCGGCCCCGGCCAGCACGCGTGGTTTCCGGTGCGCTTCGGCCCGAACGGCCCGGAAATCGATGCGGCCCGCGCGGAGGCGAGCCGTGTGCAGTTGATCGCGCTGCTGCGCGCGTTGTGCGCACGGGACACCGGGAACGAACCCGCCGCCTTGCCGACCGTGATCGCCGGCTTCAGCCAGGGCGGCATCATGAGCGCGAGCGTCGGTCTCACCTCGCCGGCCGACGTCGCCGCGTTCGCGGTGCTGTGCGGGCGCATCCTGCCGGAGATCGATCCGCTGATCGCGTCGCGCGATGCATTGAGCCCGCTGCACGCGCTGGTGATGCACGGCCGCTTCGACGACAAGCTGCCGGTCGCGTGGGCGAACACGGCCGACGCGAAACTGACCGCGCTCGGCGTCGCGCACGACACGCAGCTCTATGACGCCGGCCACGAGCTGACCGCGCAGATGGCCGGCGACTTCAGCCGCTGGGTCGGCGCACGCGCCGGGTTGAATTGATCGCACCGGGCGGTCGCCCGCCCGGGCCTGCCGTCAGACGTTGCTCGCCGGATCGGCAACGATCGGCACGCCAGCCTCGGCAGCAGCCTCTCGCGCGGCACCGCGCTTGGCCAGCTTCCAGCCGACCACCAGCGCGAGCACGACCACCGGAATCATCGCGACGGTCCACGTGCCGCCCGGGTAATCGAACGCCATCAGCACCAGCACGCTGACCAGGAACCCGAGCGTGAGCCACGACGTGAACGGCGCGCCGGGCATCCGGAACGACACGGGGCTCAGCTCGCCGCGATTGACAGCACGGCGGAACAGGATCTGGCACATCACGATGAAGCCCCAGGTCGTGATGATCCCGAGCGACGCCATGTTCAGCACGATCTCGAACGCCTGCGCCGGCACGATGTAATTCAGCGGCACGCCGATCGCATTGACCGCGACCGTGACCAGGATCCCGCCGTACGGCACGCCGCGCGCGTTCATCCGCGACACGAAGCGCGGCGCCGAGCCGCCCATCGCGAGCGAACGCAGCACGCGCCCGGTCGAATAGAGGCCGGAGTTCAGGCTCGACAGCGCGGCGGTCAGCACCACGACGTTCATCACCGTGCCGACGTACGGCACGCCGAGCTTGCTGAAGAACGTGACGAACGGGCTTTCGTGCGCGCTGTACGCGGTCCACGGCAGCAGCATCGTCAGCAGCACGACGGAGCCGACGTAGAACAGCGCGATGCGCCACATCACGCTGTTGATCGCCTTCGGCAGCACCTTGCGCGCATCGGCGGTCTCGCCCGCCGCGACGCCGACGAGCTCGATGCTCGCATACGCGAACACGACGCCCTGCACGATCAGCACCGCCGGCAGGATCCCGTGCGGAAAGATCCCGCCGTGATCCGCGATCAGGTGCAGCCCCGGCATCTGCCCGGCAACCGGATGGCCGCTCGCGAGAAACACGGCGCCGACCGCGAGGAACAGCGCGAGCGTCCCCACCTTGACGATCGAGAACCAGAACTCCATCTCGCCGAACACCTTTACGCCGATCATGTTCATCACCGACACGATCCCCAGCGCGCCGAGCGCGAACACCCACTGCGGCACGTCGGTGAACACGGCCCAGTACTTCATGTAGATCGCCACCGCGGTGATGTCGACGATGCCGGTGGTCGCCCAGTTCAGGTAGTACATCCAGCCCGCGACGAACGACGCGCGCTCGCCCATGAACTCCCGTGCGTACGACACGAACGAGCCGCTCGTCGGCCGGTGCATCACGAGCTCGCCGAGTGCGCGCATGATCAGGAAGGCGAATGCGCCGCACACGAGATACACGACGGCCAGCGCGGGACCCGCGCTCTGCAGGCGGCCGCCTGCGCCGAGAAAGAGGCCGGTGCCGATCGCACCGCCCATCGCGATCATCTGCACGTGTCGGGGCTTCAGGTGCTGCGCATAGCCGGCCTCGTGCGACGCGAACATCGCATCGCGATCGGCGTGACGGGGGTCCGCGCCGCCGGCCGGGTCGGCCGCGCGCTCGCTGGCGTGCTTCATGGTGTGTCTCCGTTTCTTGATGTGTCGCGCCCGTCGACGGGCGCTCGGGAACGGCCGCGCGCGGGCCGCCGGCGGCAGGCGCCGGCGCCGCGCGGCCGGAATCAGTACGCGCGCGGACGGATCAGCGCTTCGGGCTGCAGCGCCTCGTCCAGTTGCGCGGCGGTCATCAGCTGGCGATCGAGCACGACTTCGCGGATCGACTTGCCGCTCGCGTGCGCCTCGGCGGCCACGGCGGTCGCGCGCTTGTAGCCGATGTACGGGTTCAGCGCGGTCGCGAGCGCGACCGACCGCTCCATCGTTTCGCGCAAGCGCTCGGGGTTCGCGGTGATTCCGCTCACGCAGCGGTCCGCGAGCGTCGTGCAGGCGGCCGTCAGATGGCCGAAGCTGCGGAACAGCGCGCTCGCGATCACCGGCTCGAACGCGTTGAGCTGAAGCTGGCCGGCCTCGGCGGCGAAGGTCACAGTCAGGTCGTTGCCGAACACTTCGAACGCAACCTGGTTCACGACTTCCGGAATCACCGGGTTCACCTTGCCCGGCATGATCGACGAGCCGGCCTGCACCGGCGGCAGGTTGATTTCGCCGAAGCCGGCACGCGGGCCGCTCGACAGCAGCCGCAGGTCGTTGCAGATCTTCGACAGCTTGACCGCGATCCGCTTCAGCACGCCGGAGACCTGCACGAACGCGCCGCAGTCCTGCGTCGCCTCGATCAGGTTCGGCGCGGTGCTCAGGTCCAGGCCGGTGATCCGGCGCAGCGCGGCCAGCGCCTTCTCCGCGTACTGCGGATGCGCGGTGATGCCGGTGCCGATCGCGGTCGCGCCGAGATTGATCTCGCGCATCAGCAAGCCGGCTTCCTGCAGGCGCGCGATGTCTTCCGTCACCATCACCGCGTAGGTCGAGAACTCCTGGCCGAGCGTCATCGGCACGGCGTCCTGCAACTGCGTGCGGCCGAGCTTCAACAGATCCGAGAACGCGTCGGCCTTCTCCGCGAACGCATCGCGCAGGCGCGCCATCGCGTCGAGCAGATGCTCGACCGCGAAGCAGGTCGCGATCCGGATCGCGGTCGGGTAGACGTCGTTCGTGCTCTGCGCGAGGTTGACGTGCTCGTTGGGATGCAGGTATTCGTACTGCCCGCGTGCGTGCCCCATGATCTCGAGCGCGCGGTTGCAGATCACCTCGTTGGCGTTCATGTTGGTCGACGTGCCGGCCCCGCCCTGGATGATGTCGACCACGAACTGGTCGTGCAGGCGGCCTTCGCGGATCTCGACACAGGCGGCGGCGATCGCGTCGCGATACGCGTGCGGCAGCAGCCCGAGCTCGCAGTTCGCGTCGGCCGCGGCTTCCTTCACCGCCGCGAGCGCCATGACGAGATACGGCAGCGACGCGATCGTGCGCCCCGAAATGTCGAAGTTCTCCTTCGCGCGCAGCGTATGGACGCCGTAGTACGCCGAATCCGGAATGCTTCGTTTCCCTAAGAGATCCGCTTCGACGCGGAAGCCGTTTTCCGTCATGGGTGCCCCTCCTGAAATGTCTCGTGCCGCCGCGGCAACGCGGCTGCGTTCACCGCTTCCCCGTGCGACGGGATCGCATTCTATGCCTTTGCATAAAGAAGCTCGCCTCTGTATTATCGAAAGCGGTTTTGCGTGGGACGCAACAGCGAGAGACGAATGAAAACAATGGCAAGAGACACCGGCATCGATCACCTCGGCGCGATGCGCGCGTTCGTACGGGTCGTCGAAATGGGGAGTTTTTCCGCGGTCGCGAAGGAGATGCACGTATCGACGTCCACCGTCGCGCGCAAGATCACGGCGATCGAGGACGCGCTCGGCGTCGCGCTGCTGCATCGCTCGACGCACAGCGTGACGCTGACCGAGGCCGGCCACATCTACCTGGAACGCGCGGTCACGCTGATCGCCGATCTCGACGACACGCTGCGCGTCGTCGCCGAGCTCAATTCGCAGCCGAGCGGCCCGCTGAAGCTCACCGCGCCGGTCGGGTTCGGCCGCCGCCACCTCGCGCCGCTGATCGCGCCGTTTCTCGCACGCTACCCGACGATCCAGCTCGACGTGCGGCTCACCGACAACCACAACGACCTCGTCGCCGGCGGCTTCGACCTCGACATTCACGAGGGCGAGAACTACCTGGACAACCTGGTCGTCCACCGGTTGTCGCGCAACGACAGCATCCTGTGCGCGACGCCCGGCTATCTCGACCGCTGCGGGCGCCCCGCGACGCCGGACGACCTGCGGCATCACAACTGCCTGCGCTACGTACACCCGGAAGGCGATCCGCGCTGGGAGCTCGTGCGCGGCGACGCGCGGCACAGCGTGCTGCCGGCCGGCAACCTCGTCACCGATCATTCGGAACTGCTGCTGGATGCGACCTGCGCGGGGCTCGGCATCGCCGAATTCGAGATCTGGCTGGTGCGCGACCTGCTCGCGAGCGGTCGGCTCGAAGCCGTGCTGCCGCGCTACCGGCTGCAGAACAAGCTGACGGGCGACTACATCTACATCGCGTATCTGTCGAACCGGCGCAGCTCGGCGAAGCTGCGCGTGCTGAAGGACTTCCTCATGGAGCATCTCGCGCACATCGGCGAGCTGTCGGAAGTCGAGCTGGCGAAGATTCGCGACGCGGGCGCGTAGCGGCTGCCGTCGCGCCGGCCGGCAACGCGGCGCCGCTGCGCACCGCGGCCCTCGGCATCGGTGCGCCGACGCCCGTCAGGCCGGCTGCAATTCGAACGGGAACGTCGCGTGCCCGATCTCGACACCCTGCGTGTTCAGCATCCGCGGCCGGTGGAACGCGGCGAGCCGCGCGCGCTGCGCGTCCGTGCCGATCTGCAGACGCTCGAGCAGTTCGCTGACCATCATGTACAGCACGTCGATGTTGCCGTCCTCGATCTTCACCGAGAGGCCGAGCGCGCCGTCGGCGCCGAGCGCCCGCGTGCGCGCCGATGCGCGTACGCCGATCCCGTAGCACGCATCCGCACCGAGCTTGCCGACGACCTGCCCGTCGAACGCATCCATCAGCACCGTGCAGTAGCGCCCTTCCCCGGCGACCAGCTCCGGATGAGCCGTCATCGCATGATGAATGCGCGCCAGCGCACGCACGCGACCGGTCGCCGCGGCGCCGCCGGCTGCCACCGTATCCACGCCGTCGGCCAGCGATGCGTAAAGACGCGCGAG
This sequence comes from Burkholderia sp. Bp8986, assembly GCF_003854225.1. Classification (NCBI taxonomy): domain Bacteria; kingdom Pseudomonadati; phylum Pseudomonadota; class Betaproteobacteria; order Burkholderiales; family Burkholderiaceae; genus Burkholderia; species Burkholderia sp. Bp8986. The sequence goes on from NZ_QTQM01000032.1 coordinate 75,563, forward strand.
TCGATCGAGCGGGAACGCCGGCGTCGGCAGGTTGCAGCCGTCGATCGCCCAGTCGACCTCGTCGTCGCGCAGGCCGCACGCGTTGGCGACCACCTGCTTCACGCGCACCTGCATCGGATGCTCCGGCAGATGGTAGTCGGCGATCGCGGCGCCGATCGCCCGCGCGCCGGCCAGCATCCCGACATGCTTGCCCGAACAGTTGCTGCAGACGCCGGTCGGCGTGTAGTCGCGCTTGATCCACGACCGGTACACCGCGTCCGACAGCGGCGCATGCCCGCCGCACCGCAGATCCGACTCCTGCGCGTCGACCTTCTCCAGCATCGCCCGCGTGCGCGCGATGTGCCGCTCCTCGCTGCTGTGCGACGCGCACATCAACGCGATGTCCGCGTCGTCGAAACCGAACCGCTCGGGCGCGCCCGTCTCGATCACGGACAGCGCCTGGGCCGGCTTCGCCGCCGAGCGCGCGAGCGTCATCCGGTACGGATCGCCGAGCCGGAACAGCAGCTTGCCGCCGGCATCCACCACCGCCACGTCGGCGACGTGTTTGTTCTCGATCGCCTTGCCGCGGTACGTCACGACCGCTGCGCGTTGGGTGTCCATCTGTCTTGTCTCCTTCGTCGGGGCCTGAATGCCGGGGCCCGTGCAACCGGTACGGCAGTGTATCGAGTCTGCCGCGGGGGCGAGCCGGTCGGCCGGTGGAAAGTGGTATTGCGCCGGATGCAAAGCCATCGGCCCCCACGAAAACCTGACAGATTCAGTACACGGAGCCTTCGATCGCCAGCAGCGCGAACGTCGCGAGCCAGTGCTCGCCCATGTAATCGCCGGCCACGTGCGCGAGCGCGCTCGCGAGATGCCGGTCGGCCGCATCGAGCAGCCTCGCGCGCCGTGCATCGTCTGCCGGCAGCGCGCCGGCCAGCGCGCGCTGGCACCACGCGCGGCTCAGGTTCAAGCCGTCCAGATGCGCGATCTTGCCGTCGCTGCGGTCGCTGACCGTCGCCGGCACGAACAGCGTCGCCGGCTCGCCGCGCGCGAGATCCGGCAGGAAACGCGCGAACCAGCCGTCGAATTCGGCCGCCGGCAGCACGCGCCGCATCAGCTCCGCCTCCATCAGCGCGGGCGACAGGAACTCGTCGCCCGACGGCTCCCACGCCTGGCACGCGACATCGTTCAGGTGCCAGCGTCTCGCGGTATCGACGATCAGCGCCGCGAGCCCGTCGCGCTGCGTCGCGCGCGCGAAGTCGAGTGCGAGCGCCAGTGCGAACGCGGTGTTGAAGTGCGTGCCGACCCGTAGCGGATAGGTCGCCTTCGGCAGGAAGGTCTCGAAGCGCGCGACGAACAGGTCGGCGAGCGGCGCGATCGTCTTCGCCCAGCGGGCGGCCTGCGGCACCACGCCCTTCAGCGCGAGCCGCTCCAGCTGCGCGGACAGCGCCAGCAGCCACGCCCATCCGTACGGCCGCTCGAAGCCGCTGTTGTGCGGCAGCGCGAGGTACGCGCGTTCGCCGACGACGTTCGCGTCGGTGAAATGCGCGTCGACGACGGCGATGATCCGCTCGGCTTCCGCCAGCGCCGGATAGCGTTCGAGCACGCGCAGCACGAGCCAGTAGCCGTGCACGCACGAATGCCAGTCGTAGCTGCCGTAGAAGATCGGGTGCAATGCGCGCGGCCCCTGCACGTCGTGCGGGCCTTCGAGCGAATGGGTGAGCCTGTTCGGATATTCGCGGGTCAGGTGCGCGAGCGCGAGCGACGCGAATTTCGAGGCGAGTTCGGGGGTCAGTCGGTCGGTCATGGGCATCTCGTCAGAAGCGGAATACGAACGCGTACATCAGCAGCGTGTTGACGGCCAGCAGCAGCACGGCGGTCGGCCACTGCGCCTCGATCACGCCGTTCTTGTCCTTCAGTTCGAGCCGCGCGGCCGGCACGATGTTGAAGTTCGCGGCCATCGGCGTCATCAGCGTACCGCAGAAGCCGCTCAGCATCCCGATCGCGCCGAGGATCGCATCCCGCCCGCCATCCCCGTCGCGAGGCCCGCGATCGTCGCCACCAGCAGCGCGTTGAAGCGCAGCGCGAAACCGATCACGACGATCGGCACGCCAATCAGCACCAGCATTGCTCCTCCTTGTGTTGGATGCGCGGCGCCGTGACGACGTGCTGTCCGCCCGGTTTCGACCGGGTTCAGGCCGCAAAATCCAACACCGGATTTTATCGATAAAAAGTCGACAATTTAAGGCTTCGGCCAAACGTTGAAACCGGTACTACCGTGCGCCGGCCTTGTGCCTGCCGTATGTCAGCCGTGTGCCAGCGGTGTGTCAGCGGTGTTTCGACCGTGTGCGGCCCGAGCGGTCGGCAGCGGGCGGCAACGGCGGCGCGCGCGGCATGCACGCTTGCGCCGCGCGAACCGCGGGCGGCCCGCGCGCCCGCCGCGCATGGCGGAGCGCCGGTGCGCCGACTAAACTGGAAGGCATCGGCAACGTTCGGGAGAGCCGCCATGATTGACGTATTCCAGACCATCGGCAGCCGCGCGTTCTCCGCTCATCTGGCGAAGGACGGGATGGTGACGCTGATGGAACAACGCCACGAAGTCGACCGCGTGACGCTCGCGACCGCCTATGCCGCGCTCGTCGAGGAATCGGAGCAGGAGGCCGACCTGCTCGACGCAACCGTCGAAGGGATGATGCGCGCGCTGATCCAGGGGTACGCGCGCAGCCATTGATCGACTGAACGCGCCCCGGGCGCGGTGCGCCGGCCTGCGCGGCCGGCTCGCCGATGCCCGCGCATGCGCCCGCCCGTTTCCCGCCGAAACGAACGCGCCGGCAACGGGTTTCCGCACTGCCGCATCGTCCCGCAGATCGCCGTCCGCCTTCGCGGGCGGCAAAAAATGTCGCCCCGGAATAGAGAAAAGGGTCTGAAACGACGCAATGCGCAATTTTTTCGATTGCCGCCGCTCGCGCCGCATGACAGCATGCGGACGTCGCCAATCGAAAAGAATTCCGTGCCGCGCGCCCGCCGATGCCGTTCGGCGGCGCCGAACCGGCACTGCCTTTCATGAACCCGGCCCATACCCAACACTACGAACCGACCGGAGCATCCCGCTTGTGAATATCGGCATCGTCAACGACCTCCCGCTTGCCGTCGAGGCGATGCGCCGCGCGCTCGCGCGCCGGCCCGAGCATCGCGTGCTGTGGGTCGCGACCGACGGCGCGCAAGCCGTCGAACTGTGCGCCGCGCAACCGCCCGACGTCGTGCTGATGGACCTGGTCATGCCGAAGTGCGACGGGATCGAGGCGACGCGGCGGATCATGCGTTCCGCCCGCCCGTGCGCGATCCTGATCGTGACGAGCTGCATCGGCGCGAACGCATGGCGCGTGTTCGAAGCGATGGGTGCCGGCGCGCTCGACGCGGTCGATACGCCTCGCCTCGGCGAAGACGCGGCCGGCGACACCGCGCGGCTGCTGCTCGCCAAGATCGACCAGATCGGCCGCCTGCTCGACGCGCCCGGCGGTGTCCGCGCGGCCGGCACGGCCTCGCGCACGGGCGGCGGCCCGCTGATCGCGATCGGCGCGTCCGCCGGCGGCCCCGGCGCGCTCGCGTCGATCCTCGGCAGCCTGCCGGCCGACTTCAGCGCGCCGATCGTGATCGTCCAGCACGTCGATCGCGCGTTCGCCGAAGGCATGGCGCAATGGCTCGACGGCCAGACGCCGCTGACCGTGCGCGTCGCGCACGAAGGCGACCGCCCGCAGCCGGGCGTCGCGCTGCTCGCGGCGACCGACGATCACCTGCGCATCACGCGCACCGGCACGCTCGAATACACGCGCGAACCGGCCGCCACGCCGTACCGGCCGTCGGTCGACGTGTTCTTCAACAGCCTGACCGAGCACTGGCCGGGCCGCGTGATCGGCGTGCTGCTGACCGGCATGGGACGCGACGGCGCGATCGGCCTGAAGGCCCTGCGGATGAAGGGCTATCACACGATCGCGCAGGACGAGGCGACCAGCGCCGTCTACGGCATGCCGAAGGCGGCCGCGACGCTCGGCGCGGCCCGCGCGATCCTGCCGCTCGAGCGCATCGCGGGCGAGCTGGCGGCACTCGCGCGAATCTGAACCCAATGAAACCCTGTCCCACCCGTCGCAGCCATGGCGCGACCCTGCATCAATCATGACCAGCGACCTCACCCGCCCGCCCGGCAGCCTGCAGGCGGCGTTCGACGCCTTGCACGTGCCGCCCACGCCGCACGCCGACACCCCCGCGATGGTCCTGCTCGTCGACGACCAGACGATCGTCGCGGAAGCCATTCGGCGCGCGCTCGTCGACGAGGACGGCATCGACTTCCACTACTGCCCGCGCTCGGACGACGCGCTGGCGACCGCGATCGAGACGCGGCCGACCGTGATCCTGCAGGATCTCGTGATGCCCGGCATCGACGGGCTGAGCCTCGTGAAGGCATACCGCGCGAATCCGGCGACGCGTGACGTGCCGATCATCGTGCTGTCGACGCAGGAAGAGCCGGTGATCAAGAGCGCCGCGTTCGCGGCCGGCGCGAACGACTATCTCGTGAAACTGCCCGACCGCATCGAGCTGGTCGCGCGGATCCGCTATCACTCGCGCTCGTACATGAACCTGCTGCAGCGCGACGAGGCCTACCGCGCGCTGCGGCAATCGCAGCAGCAACTGCTCGAGGCCAATCTCGAACTGCGGCGCCTCACGCACTCGGACGGCTTGACCGGGCTGTCGAACCGCCGCTATCTCGACGAATACCTGGCCGCCGAATGGCGGCGCGGCACGCGCGAGCGCAGCGAACTGTCGCTGCTGATGATCGACGTCGACAACTTCAAGCTGTACAACGACACGTACGGCCACGTGTCGGGCGACAGCGTGCTCAAGCAGGTCGCGACGACCATCGAACGCTGTCTCGGGCAATCCGGCGATCTCGCCGCGCGTTTCGGCGGCGAGGAGTTCGCGGTCGTGATGCCGGCCACGTCGCCGGGCGCCGCGCGGCTGCTCGGCGAGAAGATCCGCCTCGCGGTCGAGTCGCTGCGGCTCGAGCATGTGCACGCGTCGACGGGCCGCTACGTGACGATCAGCATCGGCGGCGCGAGCATCGTGCCGGCCCCCGGCCTGCCGACCACCGCTCTGATCGAGGCGGCCGATCGCGCGCTGTATCGCGCGAAGCACGACGGCAAGAATCGCGTCGAGATCGACGCGCCGCCGGCGCCCCCGGTTCCGCCGGCCGGCGGCGGTTTCGCCTGAACGCCTACACGGTGACGAGCCGGCGCGCGTAATCGGTCGGATCGAGCGGCCGGCCGAACAGGTAGCCCTGCTGCATGTCGCAGCCGATCTGCTGCAGGAACCACGACTGCGCCTGGGTCTCGACGCCTTCGGCTGTGACCTTCATCCCGAGGGAATGCGCCATCGCGACGACGGCCTGCGTGATCGCGACCGAGTCGCGATGATCGGGCACGCCCGATACGAACGAACGGTCGACCTTCAGGTTGTGCAGCGGGAAACGCTTCAGGTAGGCGAGCGACGAGTAGCCGGTGCCGAAATCGTCGACCGAGATCCGCACGTTCATGTCCGTGAGCGCTTCGAGCATCGGCAGCACGGTGTCCGTGTCGTTCATCAGCAGTCCTTCGGTAATCTCCAGTTCGAGCGCCCCCGGATCGAGCTGCGTCTGCGCGAGGCAGTGGTAGACCGACTCGACGAGCCCCTCGTGGAACTGCCGCGGCGACAGGTTGACCGCGAGCGTCAGGTCGGGCGCGATCGTGCGGCGCCATTCGGCGGCCTGCCGGCAGGCCGTTTCGAGCACCCACTGGCCGATCGCGACGATCAGCCCGGTATCTTCCGCGACCGGAATGAATTCCGCCGGCGACATCGGCCCGAGTTCGGGGCTCGTCCAGCGCAGCAACGCTTCGGCGCCGACCGTGCGGCCGCTGCGCGCGTCGACGACCGGCTGGTACGCGAGCCGCAGCATGTCCGACGAGAACGCGCGCCGCAGCGACTGCTCGATCGCGAAGCGGCGCTGCAGGCGCTGGTTCAGCTGCGCGGTGAAGAACGTGAAGTGGTTGCGGCCGCGCTGCTTCGCGTCGTACATCGCGGAGTCGGCGTTGCGCATCAGCGTGACCGAATCGTCGCCGTCGCGCGGCGCGACGCTGATGCCGATCGACACGCCGAGCCAGTATTCGTTGTTCGCGATCTCGAACGGCTGCGCGATCGTGTCGATCACCTCGCGCGCGAGCACGGCCAGCTCGTCGGGATCGTCGCAGTGGTCGACGAGGATCACGAACTCGTCGCCGCCGACGCGCGTGAGCGCGTGGCGCCCGCCCGCGCAGGCCGCGAGGCGCGCCGCGACGCTGCGCAAGAGCGCGTCGCCGGCCTCGTGGCCGGCCGTGTCGTTGACCTTCTTGAAGCCGACGAGATCGAGGAACAGGATCGCGACATGCGCAGGCCCGGCCGCCGCCTCGCGCGCGCCGAACAGCTCGCGCATCCGTTCGGAGAGCCAGCGCCGGTTGTAGAGGCCCGTCAGCGCGTCGCGCGTCGCCAGGTAGCGCAGTTGCTGCTGCGCTTCGCGCACGGGGCCGATATCGTGAAACGACACGAGCACCGATTCGGGCTGCGTCTCGCCCGGTTTCACGATCGGCACCGCGTTGCCGCGCACCCAGATGACGTCGCCGTCGGCGAGCCCGAAGCCGACCGAGTAGTCGAGCTGCGGCATGGCCGTGGTGAACGCGAGCCGGCTCGGCCAGTCGTCGGGGGCGAGCGGTGTGCCGTCCTCGCGCAGCTTGTACAGGATCACCGTCGACAGCCGGCGGCCGACGAGGTCGCCCTTCGCACGCATCATCCGGTTCGCGCTCGGATTGCTCGCGATCACCATGCCGTCGCGCGACACCACGAGAATCCCTTCGTTCAGGCTGTTGACGACCAGGCGGTGATGTTCCTCGCTGCGCGCGAGCTGCCGCGCGATCCAGTCCTGGTGCACCGCGAGGCCGACGCTGTTGCCGATATCGCGCAGCAGGTCGGTTTCGGTGTCGGTGGGCCGCCGCGGCGTACGGTGATAGACGGCGAATGCGCCGAGCACGGTGCCCGTATCGTCCAGGAACGGCACCGACCAGCACGCGCGCAGGCCGTGCGGCAACGCGAACGAACGGTAGGCGGCCCACAGCGGATCGGTTTCGATGTCTTCGACGGCGATCATCCGGCGCTCGTACATCGCCGTGCCGCACGAGCCCGCGGCGGGCCCGATCGATGCGCCGTCGATCGCCGCGCTGTACTGCACGGGCAGCGACGGCGCGGCACCGACGTGCACGTGCACGCCGTCCGCGTCGAGCAGCAGGATCGTGCACGACGCGCCGTCGCCGAGCAGCGCCTCGGCGCGCCGGCAGACCTCGACGAGCAGTTCCGGCAGTGGTGTATTGCGTGTGATCAGCCTCAGCACGCTTTGCTCGGATGCGAGCACTTCCGCTGCGAGGCCGAGACTGTAGCGAGAACTTTGCGGTTCGGTATTCAAGATGAATCCTGCCGTCAGTTCGACCGGGTCTGATGCGCCCGATTCGTAGCGATTCTTCGTGCCGTTTTTTCATCGCTCCGGGTTTACGAGAGCCCGGTGCGTCCCCAAGAGCGCGCGTCGCGACGCGTACCAAAATACATTTAACACCAATCCGCGCGGCCCCGCGCATCCGCGTGCATCAGGGCTTACGCGCGGTCGCGCCCCGCATGCGCGGCGACGCGCGTGGCGGCGCCCGATTCATCAGACGGGTGGCGCGCGCGGCGCCTCACGCGTGCCCGCCCGGCGGCTCGCGCGTGACCGCCTTCAGCGCGTCGATCGCGGCCGCCACCGACGTGCCCGCCGGCGCCGCGAACAGCGCGCCGACCGTGTCGGGCATCGTCGACAGCTTCAGCGGCAAGCGGCCGACACGCTCGCCGGCGGCCGCCGCCATGCCGAACGCGCGGGCCGACTGCACGAACAGGCACGGCGTCTGTTCGGCGACCGCGCGGTTGGTCTGCCATGACACCGATTCCATCATCACGACCGGCGGCGCGAGGCCCGCCTTCGCGAACTCGGCATCGAGCGCCGTGCGCGCCGGCGAGCCGAGCGGCGGCGCGATCCACGGAAACGCCGCCGCGTCGCGCCAGCCGACTCGCGGGCGCCGCAGCAGCGGATGGCGCGGCCCGCACACGACGATCATGTCGTCGCGATAGAGCGGCGCGATGTCGAGCCCTGCGCGCAGCGCCGACACGTCGAGCCGGCACACCAGCAGGTCGAGTTCGTGGCGCTGCGCCTGCGCGAGCATCCGGTCGAGCGTGTCCTCGCGAACGTTGAGCTGCACCGCGCGCCCCGCGTCGCGCAGCCAGGCGAGCACGCCCGGAATCAGTTGCGGCGCCATGTTCGGCAGCAGGCCGATCGACACCGGGCGGCCGGCGCCGGTGCGCAACGCGTCGAACGCGGGCGCGACGCCGCGCAAGTCGGTCAGCACGCGGCCGATGCATTCGAGCAGCGCATCGCCGTACGCGGTCGGCGCGACGCGGCGCGACGTGCGCTCGAACAGCAGCAGGCCGAGCGACGCCTCGAGTTCGCGCAGCCACTTCGACAGCGCCGGCTGCGTGATCGACGCGGCCTCGGCCGTGCGCGCGAAGCTGCGCGTGCGGGCGAGCGCGTCGAGCGTCTCGAGGTCGCGCAGCCGCAGCCGGCGCAGCGCCTGCGCGATGCGCGGGTCGTGGGCCGGCGCGCCGGGCGGCGCGAGCGGGTCCGGCGCAAGGCGGCCGCCCGGGCCGCGGGTCGCGAAAGTCACTGACATCTCCGTCATTCATGTTCCGGGGGTTATCGATCGATCGCGATCTTTCATCGATCGATACGCGATCGTGCCGCATAGTCGTCGGCATGAAAACCCCCGGCGCGCGCCGGCACGAACAGGAGACGACGACGTGAAAGACGATCAGGACCCCACCGCCGGCGCACCCGCGGCCCGGCGCCAGTTCCTCAAGCTCGCCGGCGCGGCGGTCGCGGCGGCCGGTTTCGGCGCGGACGCTCGCACGGCCAACGCGGTGCCGGCCGCCCCGGCAGCCGCGGCAGCCGCGGCAAGCGGCGACGCCGGGCCCGCGCCCGCGTTTCACGGCGCGGCGACGGCACCCGCCGCGCCGCCCGCCGGCTACAACATCCTGTTCATCCTGACCGACCAGGAGCGCCACTTCGACCGCTGGCCGTTTCCCGCGCCGGGCCGCGAAGCGCTGCGCCGCGACGGCATCACGTTCACGCGCCACCAGATTGCCGCGTGCGTGTGCTCGCCGTCGCGCTCCACCGTCTACACCGGACAGCACATCCAGCACACCGGCGTGCTCGACAACGCGGGCATGCCCTGGCAGAAGGACATGTCGCCGGACGTGCGCACCGTCGGCCACATGCTGCGCGACGCCGGCTACTACGCCGCGTATCTCGGCAAGTGGCACCTGAGCGCGACGATGCACGAAACCACGAGCCCGTACACCGCGCCGGTGGCCGACTACAACCGCACGATCCGCGCGTACGGCTTCGACGACTACTTCGGCGTCGGCGATCTGATCGGGATGGTGCGCGGCGGCTATCAATACGATGGCATCACGACCGAGGCCGCGGTGAGCTGGATGCGCAACCATGCGCCGCGGCTCGAGAAGGAAGGCAAGCCGTGGTTCCTCGCGGTGAACCTCGTCAATCCGCACGACGTGATGTTCGTGAACACCGACACGAACGGCTCGGCCGTGCAGGACGCGAACCATCCGATGCTCGGCAACGCGCCACCGCCCGACGACGCGCTGTATCGCACGTCGTGGCGCGACGTGCCGCTCGCGGCGTCGCGCCGGCAGCCGTACGACGCGCCCGGACGACCGGCCGCGCACGGGATATTCAATGCCGCGCATGCGAACCTCGTCGGCCGCTATCCGTTCACCGACGAACGCCTGCGCATTTACCAGGATAACTACTTCAATTGCATCCGCGACTGCGACACGCACGTCGTGCGCCTGCTGCAGTCGTTGCAGTCGCTCGGCCTCGACGAGCGCACGATCGTCGTGATGACGGCCGACCACGGCGATCACGTCGGCGCCCACCAGCTCGTCGGCAAGGGCGCGACCGCGTATCAGCCGCAGAACCACGTGCCGCTCGTGATCCGCCATCCCGCGTATCCGGGCGGCACGCAGTGCGATGCGCTGACGTCGCACATCGATATCGCGCCGACGCTGCTCGGGCTGACCGGCATCGACACCGCGCGCTCCGCGTCGATCCGCGGCGACGCGCTCAAGGGCCACGACCTCACGCGCTGGCTCGCGAAGCCGGCCGACGCGAAGCTGCACGCGGCACGCGACGCCACGCTGTTCAACTACGCGATGCTGCTCTACTACGACAGCGAATGGATGCTCAAGGAGCTGACCGCGCTGCGGCAAAAAAGCGTGCCCGAAGACGCGCTGCTGCGTCGCGCGCTCGCGCAGCAGCCCGACTTCCGGCTGCGCGGCACGATCCGCAGCGTGTACGACGGCCGTTATCGGTTCACGCGCTATTTCTCGCCGCTCGAGTTCAACCGGCCGACGACGCTGGAGGACCTGTTCGCGCGCAACGACGTCGAGCTGTTCGACGTCACGAACGATCCGGCCGAAATGCACAATCTCGCGCGGGACCGCAAGCAGCAAGGCGAGCTGCTGCTCGCGATGAACGGCCGGCTGAACGACCTGATCGCGAGCGAAGTCGGCGACGACAGCCCCGATGTGATGCCGATCCGCGACGGAAAGGTGCAGGTGCAGATCCGCAAGCATCACTGACGGCGCGGAAGGCGTGATCGAAAGGCGCCGTCCGATGACGGCGCCCCACCGCCGTCAGTCCTTGCGGATGTGTTCGGCGAGGAAGTCGATCAGCAGCCGCACGCGCGGCAGGAGCCCGCGCCGGGACGGGAACACCGCGTGAATCACGCCGCCCTTCGGCGCCCACCCCGGCAGCACGTCGATCAGCGTGCCGTCGCGCAGGTCGTCCTCGATGACCATGCACGGCAACTGGACGATGCCGACGCCATGAATCGCCGCGTCGCGCAACGCGTGCATGTCGTCGGAGATGTAGCGCGGATGATGGCGCAGCTGCGCCTGCTCGCCGTTCGGCCCGACCAGCTGCCACACGTGCTGCCGCGGCGGCCCCCAGTCGAGGCTCGGCTCGCCGGCCAGCTCGGCCGGGTCGGCCGGCACCGTGCGTCCGGCCAGCCACTGCGGCGCGGCCACCAGCCGCTGCGGGCTGTCGCCGAGAATCCGCATCACGAGGTCGCTGTCCTCCAGCGGTGGGAAACGCACGCGCAGCGCCAGGTCGAAGCCTTCGCTCAGCAGGTCGACCCGGCGGTTCGTCGCCTCGAGATGCACGTGTACCGCCGGATGGATCGCCATGAAGCGCGCGACGAGCTCGCTCACGCGATATTCGAGCAGCGCGGTCGGGCAGCTCAAGCGGACGATCCCGCGCGGCTCCGCGTGCCGGCGCTCGATCACCTCGCGCGCCGCGTCGGCCTCGACCAGCACCGCGAGGCAGCGTTCGTAGAATTCGCGGCCGGTTTCCGTGACCGTGAAATGACGCGTCGTCCGCTGCAGCAGCCGCACGTCGTAGTGCGCTTCCAGCGCGGCGATGCGCCGGCTCAGCGTCGACTTCGGGACATCCAGCGCCCGCCCCGCCTGCGTGAAGCCGCCGTGCTCGACCACCTTCACGAAATAGTAGAGGTCGTTCAGGTCATCCATGATTGTTCCACCCATAGAACACTGACGGCATTCTACGGGACTGGAAACCCGGTTGTTGCGCGCATAGCATCGTTCTTCGATGGGGGATCGATTGCGCGAACGCGACCGAGACTTTCCCCGACGGGTGCCTCGCGCGCCGAATCGATTGACTAAGCTTGGAGCATTCGCCCGCCGCGCGCACCGCATCGGACGTGTGCGACAGCACGGGCGCCCCGCCGCGACGACGATCCCGACGCCGCGGCCGCCCACCCTGGATCCTCGGGATTTCTCTCACTTCCTGTCCTGTTTCTGGAGGCAACCATGGCAAGCGAACCGATTCGCGATCCCGCGAGCGACCACCTGCTCACCCCGCAGAACGCGGCGTTCATCGTCATCGACTACCAGCCGGTCCAGGTGAACTCGATTGCAT